>JABEUT010000094.1 GCA_013044305.1 Bacteroidia bacterium | reverse complement strand
CTGATTTTTACCGGCCAAAAAATCAATAAAATAACGATTTCGTCAGTATAATTGCTATGAAAATACTTAAGATATAAAATACACTTTCGTATGGATAGCAATGCAAATAAGAGCGGTGACGAATTAACGCCTCGTAAATATATCTGCGATACTTAATTTTAGTCGGACAACAATGGTTAATTTTATAAGTTTGTACCGGAACAGCAATAATAATGAATGTAAAACGCAACATAAACCGTACATTATACTTATGCCTCGCAGGGCTGTTTCTCTTCGGCTGCCGGAAGAATGCCTCCTGGAATACACAGCTGATGGTACCGCTTGTAAACACCAGCATGTCCATTGGCAACCTGGTAACCGATTCTCTGGTACATAAAAATCCCGACAGTTCGGTAACTCTGGTTTACAACGGTTCGCTATATAACCTGAATACCGATACCCTGATAAAAATACCCGATACTACCATCAATTATTACTATCCCATCTTTTCATCGGGCACCTTTAACCCCGGTGCGGTGCTTTTAGGAAATACAGGGGCTTATACCCGCTACGGCACAGGCTCGGTTCAGCTCACCAAAGCCATAATATATTCAGGCAACATTACAGTTGAGGTTTCAAGCTCGATTTTAGGCGCTACCGATTTTATTTATTCCATACCCTCGGCAACACTCGGAGGAAACCCCTTTACCGTTAAACTGAAGGTGCCGGCAGAGGTTGGTGCAAACCTTGGGGCCATTACGCAATCATATAACCTGGCTAATTACAATCTGGATCTTACAGGCCAGTACCACAACGGCTTCAATACCTTGTACACCGATGTAACTGCCTCCCTCGACCCGGCCGATTCGCCAACCGCCATTACCGCCGGTCAGGGTTTTACAGCCGTTGCCACTTTCCAGGGCCTTACGCCCTACTATGCCCAGGGCTATTTCGGAACCATAACCAAAGCCTATTCCGCAACGAGCCCCTTCAGCATTTTCAGCAAAATTACAGGCGGGACCCTGAACCTGCAAAGCGTAAATGTAAGCCTTAGCCTGCAAAACTATATCGGCGTGGATGCCGACATAACCATTGATTCGCTTGTGTCGGTGAACACCCATACGGGAGCCCGCGTGAAACTTACCGGAGGCAACATTATAGGCAACTCGGTACGGGTGGGCAGGGCCTCGCAAACATACAACCCGAATAATCCGGTGAGCCCTGTGTTTCAAACATTCAGCCTTACACCTTCTAATTCCAACATCATTAGCTGGATCAACAATCTGCCTAACCAGGCGGGGTACAGCGCACATGTTACCACCGACCCGCTTGGCAACGTATCGGGCTCCAACGACTTTGCCTTTAAAGGATATGGTATACAGTCGAACCTTAATATTTCCATCCCCCTGTCGCTGGTCGCCAGCAACCTGACCCTTGCCGATACCGTATCTTTAAATTTGGGCGGCAACACCGGCCTGCAAAATATACAGAGCGGCACCCTTACCATTTACGCAGTTAACGGCTTCCCTTTCAGTACCGGCTTGCAATTCTATTTACTCGACAACAACCTGCACGTAACCGACTCCCTTTGTTCCACGGTACAGCCCATAGCTTCGGGAAACATGAATGCGCTCGGAGTGGTTATAAATACTGTGCCGTCGGTGGTGCGCATAACCCTGAATGAGGCGCAAACCAGGCTTTTGTTCAATGCGAACCGTCTGCTGATAAAGGCTGTATTCAACATGGGTTCGCCCTCGCCGCTTACCTACCGCAAAATATATTCATACAATACTCTATCGCTGAATGTGGTGGGTAATTTCAATTACCTTGCCCACGAATGAGGGAAACAGCAAAAACAGGATGTACGGTATGAGGTATTTCAGAATAAGGCTTTACCTTCTGTTGTCCATGGCTCCCTGCCTGACCTACGCCCAATGGAACTCTGCCCTTACCGATACGGTTCCGGCCGGAAGGTACAAGGCCGGTATATCCGCCATTGCCGACTACAGCTCCAACTCACTCACCAGCGCATTTGCCTTCAGCTGGCTTGCCGGCAATTACCTGAACAACACATTGAAACAACAGGTATCATCGCTGCTTGGCAACAACAACAGGGCAGGCTACGAGATGAACTACGGAATGTACATGGTCTTTTGTCATGATACCGCAGGAAAGCGAAAGCCTTTGAATTTTTTCGTGGCCTTGCGTCATAAAAGCTATCTGAACACATCTTTTACCGCCGATGATTTTCAGGTTCCTTTCTATGGCAATGCCGGTTATGCAGGTAAAACGGCGCAGCTGTCGCCATTCAATTTTGAGAGTTTGAGCTATCAGCAGGCGGAGCTGGGGCTTGTATGCACCCATTTTGCCGGAGGTGCGGAGTTTGGCGCGGGGTTGTCCTTTCTGGCGGGGCAAAGCTATCTGGCCATGCAGCTTCCGTCCGCCGGGCTATACACCTCGCCTACGGGCGAGAGCATTACAATTAACGCCGATGCCCTGCTGATGCAGAGCGACACCTCCGCTCAAGGCCGCAACGGCATCAATGGGGCGGGGGGCTCGCTCGACCTGTACTTTATGGTTCCTTATAAATTAGGCGGAAAAAACAGCAGCATCTCCATAGGTCTTTCCGATCTGGGATTCATCCGGTGGAATAATAGCTCGCTTCAATACCGCAAAGACACCACCTACACATATAACGGGGTTAGCATTAACAGCCTGAACGATATCAAGAACTTAAGCTTTCACAGCCTTGCAGCCGACAGCCTTCAGAACAGATATTTTCCCTATAAAAAGGGCGGATTTTATTCAGCCATCCCCGCCGTACTCGAATTAAAGTCGGTAACGCAGTTCAGTTCAGCGTTTCATCTGGAGCTGGGCTTATGCGATATGTTCAATGCCAATGCCGGCGCCTACTTTTATGCACAGTCCGATTTTTATTTTGGCAGCAAATGGATGACCACCTTCCAGGCGGGCTACGGGGGGTATGCAGGCATCAACTTTGCCGCCTCGCTGTGCAGGCAGTACAGGCGCTCCCAATGGAGCCTCACGCTTAACCGTTTGCAGGGCTTTGTGCTGCCTTACAGGTTCGGAGGCGCAGGCGCCTATATGCAGTATTCGTTAACTTTCGGAAAATGGCAATAGGGTACAAAAAAAATCCCCCTGCGGTAGCAGAGGGACTCTTTCAAATAATTCAGATAAATTATTTAGCGGCTTTCTTGTCTGCCTTTTTGTCGGCTTTCTTGTCTGCCTTTTTGTCGGCTTTCTTGTCAGCTTTCTTTTCGGTTTTCGCAGCGGCTTTCTTGTCAGCTTTTTTGTCTTTGTCTTGAGCGAACGAAACTGTTCCGAAAGCGAACAGAAGAGCGGCAACGATAGCTAGTTTTTTCATTTTGTGATGTTGTTTGTTGGTTAATTTTGCACAAAAGTATAAAAAAATTGAAACTTTCCGGTTTTTTTCGAAAATTTATTCTTGCGGTATTCCTGTACTGCGTTTCAGCGCAATGTTGCCGGGCACAGGGCAATACCGGATTCTTTACCCCTTCGCCCGTGCCCGACAACAGCCGCCTGGTACCATTGGTTGGGGCGCAGGCCTTTTTATATGCAGGATCCATGATTGGACTTAACGTGCTCTGGTACAAGAATTATGCCCACTCGCCGTTTCACTTTTTCAATGATAATAACGAATGGCAGCAAATGGATAAGCTGGGACATATACTTACCGCCTACACCATAAGCCGCATTACTGCCGCCCTGTACCTATGGAGCGGTGTACGGCAGCCCCAGTGCAACAATTACGCAGCGGGGCTGGGTATGGCATACCAGACCAATATTGAGGTGTTCGACGGCTTTTCGGCTCAATGGGGCTTTTCGCCGGGCGATATGGCTGCCAACACGATTGGCGCAGGCCTCTTTCTGTCGGAACAGGCTTTGGCCAACGGACAGCCCGTTATGATGAAAATATCGTTCCATCCCACCCAATACAGGCAATACCGCCCCAACGAACTGGGCGAAAATATATGGCAGGAATTCATTAAGGATTACAACGGACAAACATACTGGTTAGCCTTTGCCATCTCCTCGTTTCTTCCCAAAGGCAACAAGGTGCCGGGCTGGCTTTGCATGGATTTCGGCTATGGGGCCGAAGGCATGACCGGGGCCGTAACCAACCCCGTGATGTACGACTCCACCGGACAGGAAATTTGTTTTGACCGCTACCGTAAATTCCTTTGTTCGCTTGATGTGAACCTGGCCAAGATACCATTCAGTTCGTCGCCTTTTCACACATTTCTCGGCGCCATATCATTTATAAAAGTACCCTTTCCGGCCCTGGAGTTCAGCAGGGGTAAGTTCAAATTTCATATTTTGTATTTTTAATGTTCAGCAGAGGCTGCCCCTATGGAATGGACAAGTAACCGGTGTCTGGAAGAATTTACGCCGGCTTAAAATCGAATTGCTGAAACAAACCTTTGAAACAAAAAAGATTATTTTTTTACTCCATTGTAAATTATTTTTTACATTCGCCTCGTATTTAGGATAAATGGATGTGACTGATGCTGTTTTAATTCGAAAACTAAATACCTGTGAATAATTTATTCAAACAGTTAGAGGAAGACAAAATCTCACTGTCCTATTTAGGCCCGATAAGCGACGGTATTACCGATAAATTTACCAGTTTAAGCGAGTCGTATCTTAAAAACTCCAGCCAACTCGGGAAAATATCGAACCGCACCTGCTTTTTGATCGCAGAGTGTTTCCAGAATACTATCAGGCACAGAGAAGATGGGGTTAATCTTAGCGGTCACCGCGACTTCTTTCACCTCGGCGTGCACGACAACGGCGTTGTGCTTTGCACCTCCAACCTGATACGGAAAGAACATATAGCCGGCCTGAAAGAAAAAATAACCCACATCAACTCGCTTGATACAGGAGCCCTGAAAAGCCTGCACCACGAAGTATTAACAGGCACCGAAGGTCTTTCTGCCAAAGGCGGAGCCGGATTGGGTCTGATAGAAATGGCAAGGAAATCGAGCTTGCCTCTCAAATTCAATTTTAGGGAAAAGGATGCCGTCATGGCGGAGTTCTTTCTGGCCCTGGAATTACGGCACCCGGGCGAAACGCTTCCTGTGGCAAGGGTAAGTGACGGGCTCGAGAACGAGTTGAAATTCTACGAAGCCCTTTTGCAGGACAATATCCTTATGCTGTTCAAAGGTGAATTTTCCAGGGAGATTGTGGCACCGCTCATACAAATGATGGATGTGAACATTTTGGGTGAAAAAGAGATTGCCGTTAGTGAAAAGAAAGGCCTGATTACATTTATTGAGGTAATACAGAACATACTGAACCACGCCAAAGTTATAAATGGAGGCAAATCAGGAATCTTTTCAATATCCAACCGTCAGGGAAGGCTCGTTATCGAAGGAGGCAACTTTGTGGAAGAAAGTAAGGTGGATGGCATGATGAATATCCTCGGCTCGCTCAAGAATATGAAAATGGAAGACGTAATGAGTCTTTATAAACAAAGAATGGCAGTGCCTGAAATTACACCCGAAGGGAATTCAGGTCTCGGTTTGCTCGAAAAAGCAAGAAATTCGTCGATGGATTTCACTTATGACTTCGACAAATCAAGTGAGCCGGGCACATTCTTTACCCTAAAAATAAACCTGTAGAAATTGCGGGTAAGTAATGACAGAAAAAGATGAAGAACTAAATAGCGTATTTAGAATGAAATTCTATCTGCTTTCTGCCTGAATTGACCTTGCTTGCAGTAAATCCTCCCAGGGCAAAATAAACTAAATAAAAAGCCCCGGCTTGCAGCCAGGGCATTAAACTTTACAAAAACTCAAACTTATAAAACAGTGATTTGTTTTACTATCTGCTCCCTGTCGTTCTTTAACAGCAGTGAATATACACCTTTGGCAACCGCCGGCATATTCACGGAGTAAACAGAGCCTCCGGTAACGTTTTGCAGCAATTGGTGCATCACCTGCTGCCCCAGCATATTGTAAACGGTAAGGTCGTACCAGTTTTCAGTCTGCCCGCTAAAACCTATCCTGAAGTTTCCATTACTCGGGTTGGGGTAAACCGTTACTTCTCGTTGCTCAACGGCATCGGCTACGTTAAGAGGCAAACCGGGTATATTCACGTTGTCAATAAACAAAGTGCTTCCGTTACCCGACCTGTTTTCGAATGAAAACATAACCGCCGGTGCGCCTGCTATGGCAGGTATATGAATGGTATCGGTCCGCCAGTTGTTGTTGAGCGGGTAAAAACAGCCCTGCGCATCCGTATGGGCACCTCCGTTCTTTATATCTTTCCCACCTGTTGTTGCAAGAGTTAATCCGCCCTTGCTGTATATCTGATTCCAGCTTGCCCCGCAATTGGTGGAGTAATATACTACCAGGGTATCGCTTTCGGGTGGCGATGAACTAACGTCGTACGGCGCGTAAGCTACATCGAAATAAAGTTCTGGCTTGGCAATGGAAGTAAAATTATAAATGGGTGTGTAAATCTGGTCGTATTCCCCCAGCATTCCGTTGGCGCAGTTATCAAAGTGTATGCTGTGGGCGCTGCTGCCGTAGCCTCCGGGAGTGCCCCACGACCACCATGCAAGCAAATTAGGGTTGTTTACCACATACCACCCGCTTGGCGCAAAAGGCTGGCTTTCGAATCCTTGTGCAAGGGGCGGTACAGAGGGGCTGCCTACCACCACATAATTGGCGAAAGTAACCGAGTCGGAGCCGAGGCTGTTCGTAATCTTCAGCTTCACACTGTATGAGCCCGGTGAGTTGTAGGTGATGGACGGGTTTTGCAGGTTTGAGGATGAAGGACTGCCGCCCGTGAAGGTCCATTTCCAGCCTGTTATGGGGCTTGCCGGAGATGGTATCATACTCTTGTCGGTAAAGTTAACGGTAAGCGGAGCCGAGCAGGATGTAAGGGGCGAAGCCGTAAACCAGGCTTTCACAGGCGGTGGCTCAATGCCTATAAGCGCCTCGTGGTTCTGGCTGAAGTTAAAAGGACCCGGATTGAGCGAGCTAACGCTATACCACCCGTCGTAGGCGCTGTCCCAGCCCCAGTTCATGTGAAAATCGGGCGTGGAATTGTAGCCGTCGCATACCCAGGTATGGCCTCCGTTAACGGGGTCGGTGCCAACATACTGTATCGGACGGTTATTATTCAGTTCATTTTCCAATAATGATTCCCAGCTCGAAAGGCTGTAACTTGATTGATACTTGCCTGATATGGTTGCGGCATTAAATCCAAAAAATTTTACATACGACCTCTGTGCACAGGCTGTATCGGGCCAGTGGGCGCCAATGGCATCGTTGGTAAGCACTTCGGAACCGCTGCCGCTGGGGTCATAATCCATGCCCACGCTCACGCCGGCATCATAGCACAGTTTCGCAACCATGTTGTTAGGGCTGTTCACCTCGCGGGGCATGGCAGCCCAGTTATAATTGGATGTGTCGTAGTCGGCCGATAACAGGCCATAGTTGTTCTTATAAAACGGGGGTATGCACAGGTAGGCGCTGTGGAACAACCCGTGCGACGGGTAGCTCCAGTACCACATGATTTGCGACATGGCTGTAGACACGCAACCGGTTACCGAACCACCGGGGCACCACGCATTATAGTATGGCGACTGATTCCATATACTGTTTACAAGGTGAAAGGTATTGGACGGAAACGAGCCCATTACCCTGCTTACCCTATGTGTGTTGTTGGGAACAACATTGTTGGAATATGAAGTCCAGAGATCATGAATTTCGCTGCTTGCCGGCAGGTTTTGATTGCGTATGGCTATTATTTCCTGTTTGCGTTCCTGCATCCAGTAAACAAAATTGGTATTGGTGCCGGGCGCCGGGTTTGTATAGCTGCCTTTATCATTATACCCTATTATAGGCATTGCTGCATCGTCGGCCGAAACAATAACAAAACCTCGGTTCCGGTCAACGTTGAATACGTAATATACCGCAGCACCGCTGACTGGGTCCCTCTCGGTATAGGCAATTGTAAGATCAGGCTGTGGGGCCGAAAAATTCTGCGCATAAAAGTTGGTTGCAACTTTTTGTGCTAAGGCAGGACTTACAACAACTGCCTGTAATTGATTTGCGCCAAGCAGAATAGCCAATAAGCATGTAAATGTTTTCATCTTGTAATGTTTTAAGATATTGCTATCGTTAATTTAATACAAAGATATGAATCAAATACTTAAGAACCAAATAAAATTCTTAACAAAATCCTGAATTTGGCTAAAGACCATCTGAAACAAGAACGGTATTATTGCATTTTGCTACAAAAGCTCTCAAAGTCCGGCAATGCAATATAATATCGGCATAAGATGCTTGAGATATAAGACTGGGGTTGTCTCTATCTTCAAAATAATTGCCGGTTATACCTATTTTTGATGTAAATAACTGTATTTAAGTAACATATACTTTCTATTCCCCCTTTATTATTGATAAGATTTATTATTATTTATACCGTACCGGGAGTTAATTATTAATTTTTCCTATATTTGCACCCCTTAAAAACAGGATATATGTCAAGAATTTGTCAGATTACCGGAAAAAAAGCGATTGTGGGAAACTCTGTTTCGCACTCAAATATCAAGACCAAACGGAGGTTCAACCCGAATTTGCAGGATAAACGCTTTTTTATTCCTGAAGAAAAAAAGTGGATCACGCTCCGGGTGTCTGCACACGGTCTGAAAATAATTAACCGCAGGGGTATTTACACCTGCATACAGGAAGCCAGGAAAAAGGGCTTTCTGAAATAACGGAGTGATATAAGTGATGCACCGCAGATTGCTTATTAGAATTACTAAATAAAAAATTATGGCAAGAAAAAGAGGAAACAGGATACAGGTAATACTGGAATGCACCGAGCATAAAGCCAGCGGCTTACCGGGCACCTCACGTTATATTACCACCAAAAACAAAAAAAACACACCGGAACGCATGGAGCTGAAAAAGTACAATCCGGTTCTTAAAAAAATGACCCTGCACAAGGAAATTAAGTAAGTAACCTATTCCGATGTTGAATTACATTCTTTACTTATTGCCGTAATTTCAGCAACAGAACTCATAATTAATACACGTCATGGCAAAAAAAACAGTGGCAACCTTTAAAACCGGTAAAGGCAAAGAATTTGTAAAGGTTATAAAAATGGTGAAATCGGCTAAGACCGGTTCATACGCTTTCAAGGAAGAAATAGTTAATAAGGAACACGTGAAGGATTTCCTCACGCAGAAATAAGTCTGCCCGTGTTGTTTAGCTGCCGGAATCCGGCCGTAATCGGTTTATATGAACTTCGGGGGTTTTTTTTCGGGCAAAAAGAATAGTGAAGGACTGGACCTGGGCTTACGCAAAACCAAAGAGAGTTTTTTTACAAAAATAGCACGCGCCATTACGGGCAAAACCGTAATTGACGAAACCGTTCTGGATGACATTGAAGAAACACTGATAGCCGCCGACGTAGGCACCGCCACCACAGCCAAAATAATAAACAGACTTAGCGAACAGGTAAAGAAGAACCGGAAACTAGCCGCCGCCGACAAATACCGGAGATG
>JABEUT010000093.1 GCA_013044305.1 Bacteroidia bacterium | reverse complement strand
GATTGTTTTCCTTTTGGGTATCTTTTATCTCAATTATTTCTCCGTCCTGTCCTTCGAGCAGTCCTGTATCGCCAACCTGTCCGCCGCTTTCAGCATAAAAGGGTGTCCTGTCAAACGCAATCTGGAACTGGTCTTTACCCTTCGTTTTGATTTTCCTGTAACGGGTGATGCGTACATTATCCTCGATTTGTTCATAACCGGAAAATATAGTCCGGGCGTCCTTCAAGATTGTCCAATCTTCCTTATCCACAGCAGTTGCAGCGCGCGAGCGGCTTCTCTGTCCTTCGAGTGCAACGTTGAATCCCTGTTCATCAATTTTTAAATCGTAACCTCGTGCGATGAGCGCCGTAAGGTCGGCTGGGAACCCATAGGTATCATATAATTCAAATACCTGTTCTCCTTCAATTATCTTTTTATTGCTCTTTTGGCTTTCCATGCAAAGGGCTTCAATTTTTTTCAGCCCTTGGTCTAATGTACGCAGAAAAGCCACTTCTTCCTCTTGTATTACTTTCTTTATCAAATTTTCCTGGTTGACAATTTCCGGGAATTCGTCTCCCATTTCTTTAATAAGCCTATCCACAAGTTGGTGGAGGAATGGTTCTTTAATTTCCAATGACTGGTACCCATAGCGAACTGCCCTGCGCAGAATCCGCCTGATTACATATCCTGCCCCCGTATTGGAAGGCAGTTGTCCGTCGGCGACGGTGAATGTTATTGCACGGATATGATCTGCCGCAACTCGCATGGCAATATTAATTTGCTCCTGAACGTGATTCAGGCTGCTCGAAAGATATTTTTTACCAGATATTTTTTCAATCTCTTTTATAATGGGTTGAAATACGTCGGTATCGTAACTTGACTGCTTGCCTTGCAGTGCCATACATAAGCGCTCAAAACCCATGCCCGTATCCACATTACGTGCAGGAAGTTTTTCCAGGGAACCATCGGCTTTCCGGTTAAATTCCATGAACACGAGGTTCCAGATTTCTATCACCCGCGGATGCCCTGTGTTTACCAATTCCCTGCCGCTTGTTTTTTTACGTTCTTCTTCACTTCGTAAGTCAACATGAACTTCGGAGCACGGACCGCAGGGACCGGTATCGCCCATTTCCCAAAAATTATCCTTTTTCCTGCCTGCGATAATTTTTTCTTTCGGAACATATTTGAGCCAATAGTCGTATGCTTCCTGGTCGAAAGCCAGGTTATCCGCTTTGTCTCCTTCAAATACGGTAGCATAAAGTTGCTCCTGATTTATTTTATAAACTCCTGTCAGCAGTTCAAAAGCCCATTCAATTGCTTCCTTTTTAAAATAATCGCCGAAAGACCAGTTGCCGAGCATCTCGAACATGGTGTGGTGGTATGTATCCACGCCGACTTCTTCGAGGTCGTTATGCTTGCCGGAAACGCGTAAGCATTTTTGGGTATCTGCAATGCGCGGGTGTGCCGGTCTGCCCTGTCCCAGAAAAGCGTCCTTGAACTGGTTCATGCCCGCATTGGTAAACATCAATGTAGGATCGTTCTTAATTACAATTGGGGCAGAGGGAACAATAAGGTGTTCTTTGGATTTAAAAAACTCAAGAAATTTTTGTCTTATTTCCGAAGATGTCATAATCAGACTGATAATAATTTGTGATTTTGTAATTACTTAATCTCTGCTTTAGGTTTTCATTTTTTTGCCTACCTTTGCCATTCAAAATTAAGTTTTATTCCCAAGCAATGGCTCATAAGTACATATTTAATAAAAAGTCTCTTACTTATGAAAAGATACAGCACCGTTTTCAGGACAAGCTTCTGAAGGTGCTGTCTTATCTGCTTACCAGCGTGTTCTTCTCCGCAATAGTTCTGGTAATAGGGTTTAACGTCATTGACTCTCCCAAGGAGAAAATATTAAAACGTGAAATAGCCGAGATGCAACTCCAATACGATTTGCTGAACAATAAAATGGCACAGGTGTCGGACGTAATGAAGAACATGGAATTAAGAGACAATGACATTTACCGCGTGGTGCTCGATGCCCAGCCGATACCAGAAAGTGTAAGGCAGGCGGGCTTTGGAGGCGCTGACCGCTACAAAGATCTGGAGGCTTACTCCAATGGCAAATTAATGGCCGATGTTACCAAAAAAATGGATGTGCTGATAAAACAGATATATGTTCAGAGCAAAAGTTATGATGAAATTGAGAACCTTGCCAGGAACAAGGAAAAGATGCTGGCCTGCATTCCTGCAATACAGCCTATCGACAACAAATCGCTGAAATGTATTATTTCGGGTTTCGGGTGGAGGATACATCCTGTTTATAAAACCGAAAAGTTTCATACCGGAATTGATTTCGCTGCCGCCGAAGGAACCCCCATTTATGCCACCGGCGATGGTGTGGTGGAAAAAGCCGACGATCTGGAACAGGGCTACGGGAACCATGTGGTCATCAATCATGGCTTCGGTTACGAAACCCTTTACGGTCACATGAGCAGAATAGCCGTAACCGTTGGTGAAAAGGTAAAACGGGGCCAGGTAATAGGTTATGTGGGATGTACCGGATTATGTACCGGCGACCACGTACATTACGAAGTGATTAAAAACGGCGCTAAAATAAACCCTATTGACTTTTTCTACAGCAACATAACTCCCGAAGAATACAGGCAGATTATTGCGCAGGCTTCGCAACCTTCCCAATCGCTTGACTAATAATCAGGTGATGATGCCGTTGACTATTAGCCCAGTGCTTAATGAAGCAATTATAGTGTACTATTGAACCCGCCAAAAATTATTTAATCATGAAACGACTGATTCATTTGCTTCCATTGTTGATATTATTCATACCCTTTGGTGTAATTGTGGCCGGTGGCGATAAAATTTATTGGTCTGAAGACACACAACTTATCTGGAAAGACTTCAAAAAAGAAGTGCCTAAAAATTCAAAAGCTAAGGCCCACGGGCAGGTTGGCATTGATATATTGAACGACGAGAAAGATGACCATACCATGGAATTAAGCGTTTATGCCTATTTCCTTAAATCAGGTTCATCAAAACCCGATGAAGCCGGACAAACCGACGAAGCCTTGCACCACGAACAGTACCGGTTTAATCTTGCAGAAGTATATGCCCGTATGCTTAGGAAGAGATTAGGAGATTCAACTTTTAAAACAAGCGGAAAGTATTTTGTTGTCGCCTCCAAAATTACAAAACAATTAAGTAAAGAATTATCGGATGAACAGCATAAATACGATGAGGAAGTGGGTACACCTATCAGAGATACCGCCCAGCTAAGATGGGATAAAAATATCGATGCCCGTTTGCTCCAGTATGGACAAAACGCCGACCCCAAGCAGGATATTACCTTTGAAAAAAAGATTACAGAGAATGCAAAATAGGCGGATAGAAAGGGACAGGTTGTTTGTTTTACAACTCTATTT
>JABEUT010000092.1 GCA_013044305.1 Bacteroidia bacterium | reverse complement strand
GATATAAGGTGTGTTGAAGTAAATGTAGGGAATAATGCCATTTTATGTCAGTTTGCTCTCGCAAAATAATCACTGATCATAAATCAAAATTCACCTTGCGCCCCAGTTTCGATGATATATATATGGATCTTGCCGTTACCCTGGCCAAACGCTCGCATTGCGTAAAGATGCAGGTAGGCGCCGTTCTGGCAAAGGATACGCGCATCATCTCGCTTGGATACAACGGTCCGCCTCCAGGTACGCATAATTGCGACGAAGAATGGGGCAACGTTGGTTGTCCGCGCGATAGCAAGGGCGGCTGTTCGCTTGCAATTCACGCCGAGCAGAATGCGATATTGTACGCCGCCAAGAATAAGGCCTCTATCGACGGAGGCACCATGTATGTAACCCTGTCGCCCTGCCTGGCCTGCGCACGGATAATATACACGGCCGGGATAAGGCGGCTTTTTTATCTCGATTCTTACGCCGACTACAAAGGCATTGCTTCTGACGAGGGAATTGATTTTTTAAAGAAATTCGGGGTGGAAGTGCAAAGAATGAAGAAGAGCAAATAACAGTACAATGCCATTCGTTTAATACGCCAACGCAATATGACCGAAATAACTAATAAACCTCCTGTAATTGGAATTTCGCAAGGCGATATCAACGGTATAGGGCTTGAGGTTATCATTAAAACCTTTTCGGAGCCTGCCATGCTGGAAGTTTGCACTCCTGTGCTGTTCAGCAGCGGAAAAACAATTGCAGCCTACCGTAAGTTTATGCCGCCTGACCAGTTCGGATACAATACGATACCCGGGCATGAAGGCATAGCCATCCGAAAATTCAATCTGTATCAGTGCTACAATGAAGAGGTAATCGTTGAACCCGGCAAGAGCACGGAGAACGGTGGAATCTATGCCCTAAAATCGCTGACAGCGGCCTCCGATGCTCTTGAAAATAACAGGATAGATGCATTGGTTACGGCACCCATCAGCAAGAATAATACCTTCTCCGAAAAATTTCCTTATGCCGGCCATACGCAATACCTCGATCAGAGATTCGGAAAGGGGAATTCCCTGATGATACTGGTTTCGGATGATATGAAGGTAGCCCTGGCAACCGAACATATACCTGTTTCGGAGGTGGCATCCGCATTAACCATCGAAGCAATAATCAGGAAGTTGTCCATTCTGATCAAAACTTTAAAACAGGACTTTGGTATAGATAAGCCCAAAATAGCGGTATTGGGGCTAAATCCCCATGCGGGCGATAATGGCACCTTGGGCAAAGAAGAAAAGCAGATTATACTGCCGGCCTTGCAGGAGGCGCAGCGGCAGACGAATGCCATTGTAATAGGCCCTTTTTCAGCCGACGGCTTTTTCGGTACCGCAGTATTCCGAAATTTTGATGCGGTTTTGGCCATGTACCACGATCAGGGGCTGATACCCTTTAAGCAACTGGCATTCGACACCGGGGTAAATTTTACCGCAGGGCTCCCTGTAATCAGGACCTCGCCCGACCATGGAACCGCATTTGACATTGCCGGCAAAAACCAAGCATCGGAAGAGTCGTTCCGCGCCGCTGTGTTCCTTGCCACCGATCTGGTGAAGGTACGGAAACGATATGCACAAATGACCGCCAACCCGCTAAAGATAAGCGCCAGGGTGGCAAACCAAAAGGATGAATAAAGTAACACTATATTACAACCCGCGGTGTTCCAAATGCAGGGAAGCCCTGTGCCTGTTGGAAGAGAAGGGTATTAAACCCGAAATAATTGAATATCTTAAAACTCCTCCGTCAGAAAAAGAACTAAAGGAGATCTTGCATAGGCTGGGGCTTAAGCCATTGGACCTGATACGAACAAAGGAGCCCCTGTATGCCGAAAAATATAAAGGACATGATTATTCCGATGCCGAATGGATTAGGATAATGTGCAAAAACCCTGTGCTTATTGAAAGGCCGATAGCCATAGAAGGGAATAAAGCCGTGGTCGGAAGACCGGCGGAGAAGATCTTAACATTGCTTCAAAATAAGTTTAACCAATAAAATTTCTAATGTTATGGAATTCAGAACAGAAAAAGACACGATGGGCCCGGTGCAGATACCGGCCGACAAGTACTGGGGAGCGCAGACCGAACGCTCGCGCAACAACTTTAAAATAGGAGGGCATAAAATACCCATAGAAGTTATTCATGCCTTTGCCGTGCTGAAAAAGGCCGCTGCAATAACCAACTTCGAACTTAAAGTATTGCCCAAAGAGAAATGCGATATTATTTGTAAAGTCTGCGATGAGATACTTACCGGCAAATTCGATGACCAGTTCCCTCTTGTGGTTTGGCAAACCGGATCCGGCACACAAAGCAACATGAACGTGAACGAAGTGGTGGCGAACCGTGCCCATGTACTGCTCGGCGGCAAGCTGAACGACGAGAAGAAAGCCATTCACCCGAACGACGACGTGAACAAGTCGCAGTCCTCCAACGATACCTTTCCTACCGCCATGAGCATGGCTGCATATAAGATGATTGTGGAGCATACCATACCGAATGTTCAGCTGCTGCACGACACCCTTGCCAAAAAGGCCGCCACCTTCAAGGATGTGGTTAAGATAGGCAGAACCCATCTGATGGACGCCACCCCGCTGACCCTGGGACAAGAGTTCTCCGGCTATGTCTCGCAACTGGAGCATGGAATAAAAGCGCTCAAAAATACCCTGCCGCACCTGGCAGAGCTTGCCCTGGGAGGCTCCGCCGTTGGCACAGGGCTGAACACCCCAAAGGGCTATGCCGAAGCGGTGGCAAAACAAATTGCAAAGCTTTCCGCCCTGCCCTTTGTTACAGCCTCAAACAAGTTTGAAGCCCTTGCCGCCCACGATGCTATGGTAGAAACTTCGGGCGCACTGAAGCAGCTTGCCGTATCCATGATGAAAATAGCCAACGACATCCGGCTGCTTGCATCGGGTCCGCGTTCAGGCATAGGTGAAATACTGATACCTGAAAATGAACCCGGTTCATCCATCATGCCGGGCAAAGTAAACCCTACACAGTGCGAGGCCATGACCATGGTCGCCGCGCAGGTTATCGGAAACGATGTGGCAGTCTCTGTCGGAGGAATGAATGGTCATTTTGAACTGAATGTCTTTAAGCCAGTTATTATCTTTAACGTGCTAACTTCCGCGCGTCTCATTGGCGACTCCTGCAACTCCTTCAATGAACACTGTGCAATGGGCATAGAGCCAAACCTGCCTTATATTAACCGGAACCTGGAAAACTCTTTGATGCTGGTTACCGCCCTGAACACCCATATCGGTTACGAGAACGCAGCCAAAATAGCCAAGAAGGCGCACAAAGAAAACAAAACCCTGCGGCAGGCGGCACTGGAACTCAAGCTGCTCACCAACGAGCAGTTCGATGAATGGGTGGACCCGAAAAAGATGGTTGGCTCATTAAATTAAAGTAAGGATTAGATACCCACAATGAATAAAGGCAGGAAAGGCAAGCCTTACAAGCCGCAGGCAAGGGATGGTTCAAAGGACAGGGTTAGCCCTGCCGCAACTCCGGAACGGCCGGCAGGTGCTGAACTGCCTGCCCCTGACTTGGAGAAAATGCTCAAGGGGAAGAGCCTTTATGTGTATCTTATACTGGCCGCATTGCTGGCGCTGTATGTATTCCGAAACTTTATAACCTTCAGCCAGCTATACCTGTACAAGGATATAGGCAGCGATACGGTAACTTACTGGTGGCCACACTGGGTGATGCTTTCCAATTATATTCATAGCCTCGGCGTTCCCGCATGGTCGTTCAATCAGGGCATGGGGCAGAACATTTACGCTTTCGGTATAGGTGACCCCTTCAGCCTGTTCCTGTGTTTGCTGCCCAAGCATGCCATTCCTTATGCCATCATCTTTACAGAGCTGTTTAAAATAATAGGGGGCGGGCTTCTCATCTACTGGTATCTGAAAATGATAAACTGCTCGGATACCGCAAGTATAGCGGGCGGATTGCTCTTTGCCTTCAGCGGATATATGATTTTGGGAAGCGGATGGTACTTTGTTTCCACCGAAACATTTTATGCAGCCCTTGTCCTGTATTCGGTTGAAAGGTATTTGCGCCAGGGCATCTGGTACCTGCTGCCCATTCCTTTTTGCCTTTTCGGTATGTTTCAACCCTTTTTTCTCTATCTCTACGGGCTGCTTGCCGCGGTATATTGCATGGTGCGCGGCGTGCTTCTTAAAAACGACTGGAAGAAGACCTTCGTTACGCTTTTGAAAATGGCCGGGTTTGCGGCTTTCGGGGTTCTGCTCGGCTCGGCAGTCTTTTTCCCCAATGCCTACCAGCTTATCAATAACCCGCGCGTAGGCGGCGGAGCCTCGCAATTCAAAACCCTGTTCTCGTCGCCTATCTTCAGCCTTACGCCCAACTACATCAGCTCCAATGTCATCAGCCGTCTCTTTTCCAACGATCTGACCGGCACCGGAAGCAACTTCAAGGGCTGGGGAAATTATCTTGAAGCGCCCGTGCTGTATATTGGCCTGATCAGTCTGCTTCTTGCCCCGCAGGCATTTCTTTTTATGGAGAAACACAAACGGAAGGTGATAATCATCCTTACTGCCCTGTGCCTGCTACCCCTTGCATTCACCTGGTTCAGGTATGCCTTCTGGCTTTTTGCTGTGCCTTACTTCAGAACCTACACATTTTTTATTTCACTGCTTATCCTTTACCTTGCCATAAGAGCCTTTACAGGCATTGGTAAAACCTACATTGTACATGTAAAGACCCTGCTCGGAACCCTTGTGGTATTGCTCTTTCTGCTTTATCACGACTTTACCCCGGGCTTTTCACGGATTGTTGATACCTCGCTGCGAAGCACAGTTGCCGTGTTTCTGGTAATCTATACCCTTCTCATATACCTGTACGGCATACGCAAATTCAGGTTGAACGCTACCCTTGGCATTGCCCTGTGCCTGCTTATTGAACTTGCCATGTTTTCGAACATTACCGTAAACAGGAGGGTGGTAATGAACAGCTCCGAACTGACTGACAGGACCGGGTACAACGACTATACCGCCGATGCTGTAACACGCCTGAAAGCCGCCGATAAAGGGTTTTACCGCATCGCCAAAGACTATTACCCTAACGCCGCCGTGCATATCTGCCTGAATGACCCGCAGATACTTAATTACCGAGGGCTTACAAGCTATGCGGAATGGAATCAGCCCAATTACTATAATTTTTTGGAAGAGCTTCACACCTCAAATTGGGCTGACACCGACAATCAGATAGCAGCCAAATGGGTTAGGGGACCTGTGGGCAGGTACCTTCTATACACTTTTGCAAACGTAAAGTACATGCTATCGCGGCAGCCGGCCAACACCTTCGCTTCGGCAGGATACAGCCCCGACGGAACTTATGGCGACGTACAGGTTTCCAGAAACAGCTTTTACCTGCCATTCGGTTATTCATACGACAAATACATTACGCTAAATGAATTCAGGAAGATACATGACCTGACACGCAAGGATGTGATGCTGCTTACGGCCTTTGTACCGCCTGCCGATTTGCAGAACGGCCTGAACGGCATGCAGCAGGTTTTTGCCAAAGATACGGTCGTTAATTTTACCTATCCCCAATACGGCGCCCTGGTGGATAGTCTGAAAAAAGATTCACTGAACATCACATTTTTTGACGACAACCACATCAGGGGAACCTTTAAAACAGACAGGGAGAAGCTCCTGTTCCTCACCATACCCTATGACCAGGGCTGGAAAGCCGAAGTGGACGGCAAAGCCGCCGAAACCATAAAGACGAACGTTGGCTTTACCGGTCTGCTTATGGAGAATGGAATGCACAGCGTGTCGCTGACCTATACCGTGCCGTTCCTTACTCTTGGTGCGCTTGTATCTCTCCTTGCCGCCCTCATTTATGGCTTTGCCCTTTTCCGGTACCGCAAATCAAGGATACAGGTATAACAAGCCGGCGCCGGACTCCGCAGGTGTCCGCTTTCCCGTTCTTTTCCAGCGAACATCACACTGCGTTAATCTTTTTCAGGCACTGGGTATAGGCTTCAAGCATGCCTTCGCATAAAGTGGCTTTGCCGTAGTTCTGGGCTTTTTCAAGTTCGGCTATAGATTGAGTTATGTACTTTACCTGTTCGCGCAGCCAACCTGCAAGTTCTGTGTGTAATTGATTTGTATCCATGGCAGAAGGTATTAATTGATGTTTATCGGGCTTTGTTGTTTTTTATACTGGTTGATTCGCCGTCCGGTTTGGCATTTTCGTTACCGTTGTTGCCGTAAATGTTACAGTACATCTGGTACCTGTTAAGCACTTCGCGCACGTATTGATATGCTTCCTGCCCGCGGCAATATCCGTATTGGGCAATGGCATCATTGTAATACTTCGGCTTCGATTCATTCAGCAGAAAGTAGGCAACATTATTGTCCCATTTGGCAGGGTCGAGTCCGTATTTTACCGCAAGGTTCCGCGCATCTATTACATGGCCTATGCCCACGTCATAAGACGCAAGGTCGAAGGCAATCCTTTCCTTTTCATCGGATACCGACTTTACCCAGTAATCATCAATAGTTTTAAGGTACTCCACACCGGAGGCGATGCTTTTTTCAGGAGTCATATCGGCGCTGTCGATGTTGGAGGTGGATGGCAGGGTTTGCATGAGCCCGTAAGCGCCGGACCAAGAACGGGCGCGAGGGTCAAATTGCGATTCCTGGTAGATTTGCGCCACCAGCAGCTTCCAGTCCCACCCCAGGAGCGGGCTGTATTTTTTAGCCAGGTCGTCGTAAGGCGATATCCTGTCGCCGGAGATAGAACAGTATGGGGCGGACTGACGCAGCGATGCGAATTTTTTATCGCTATAATACTTATCATAAGTAAGCTGCAGGAATTTTGATTTCCTCTTTTTTCTTATCCATTCGTTTAGTGCATTCAGCAGGTCTGGTGAATTGTTCCTTACTGCAAAAGCTATCTTCTGCGGAAAACTTACAGGGGTTTTAATATCTAGGTTGTCGTAATAGCCGCTTACTATTCCGGCGCAATTTTCATCGGCGAGGGTATAGTCAATTTTGCCTGTGGCCACGTCGCCTATCAGTTCTTCGGTTGATTCGCCCGGAGGGGCGTCAATAATTTCTATTTTTCCGCCTATTTCGTCAGACAGTGCCTGCAGGCGTTCATAAAATGAAGAACCTTTTCGGGCATATACCTTTTTGTCGGCAAGCTGAATGGTGCTGCGCACCAAAGCCTTGTCAAGCTGCTGCTGGTTCATTTTCTGCCAGTTGTCGGGCTTGCGCTGCACCAGCACCTGCCGCGTGGTGAAAAGTGGAAGCGTAAAATCAACCTTATGGCGGCGCGAATTGGTAACCGTCAGGTTGTCGGCTGCTATATCGCCTGTGCCGCTGTCGAGCATGCCAAATATGTTGTCAATATTTTTTACAACCGCAACCGATAACTGTACCCCGATGGATCGGGCAAAGGAGTCAATGGTTTCATACTCATATCCCATGGGGTTTCCTCTGTAAATAAAATATGCAGTAGAATTGTTCTCGGTGAGCAGAACAAGGTTTCCTTTCTTTTTCAGTTGCTCAAGGTCGCGGTGAACAAGAGCTGTATCGGAACCGCGGCGCGCCGTAAGCCATTTGGGCAGGTAGCATTCCCTGACTTCGAAGAAGGAAGCCGCAATGAAAACAATAGCAGTAAGTATTTTATACTTCTTCCAAACCATAACAAATGCTTCATAACTATAGCCTGTTGTTATGTATATTTACGGAAAATTTGATATTTCGTTTCAATAAATCATAGATGCATTGAATATCAATGAGTTGATAAGATTATTGGCGGATGAAATGGGGCGAGGCGTTCCGGGCTGGGATGCCCAGCAGCTGATGAGCGTCCGCGGCAGGCAGTACACTACGGATACTGAAATTGAGGCTAAAAATCCGCGGCGGAGCAGCGTTCTTGTGTGGTTGTTTCCGATAAATGATACTGTATGTACGCGCCTTATTTTGCGCACCGAATACGAAGGGGTGCACGGCGGGCAGGTATCTTTTCCGGGCGGGGCAATGGAAGAATCGGACGTGGATCTGTGGCATACCGCCATCAGGGAAGCCGGTGAGGAGGTGGGACTGCCGCCGGGTAAAGTGGAAAAGATAGGAGGGCTAAGCCCCTTGTATATCCCCCCGAGCAACTTTCTGGTGCAGCCCTACATAGGCATGAGCCATACAGCATACCCGCCCGTGATAGATCCCGTCGAAGTGCAATGCGCCTTCGACATGAATGTGCAATGCCTGCTCGACCCCGGAATAAAAATAACCAGAATGATGCCCCGGCGCAACACCGGAGAAATGGTGCCAGTGCCGGGCTACAGCGTGAACCGGTATTTTGTGTGGGGCGCCACGGCCATGATTTTAAGCGAACTGGAAGAACTGTTGAGGAGGATAAACAACAGGCGTGTCAAAGACTGATGCGCTATGAATGTTGCGGGGCAACCGAAAGCACCCTGCCGGAATGGCCCGGCCATAGTTTTAAAATGGGCAGGGCGTTACCTAACCTGCAACTGTATCTAGTTGTGCAAACACCGAGTTATTGCTGATAAATTCCGGAACTATCTCCTTCATTTTCTTTACCAGGCTCATGTCGTTCTGTCCGTCAAGCAGTCCTGTCAGGTCTTTTATCTGGGCTGCAACTATGGAGAAATCATTTTCCTTCACTTTGGCAATCATAATGCGCGGGTGGTGTGTAGGCAGCGAATTTTCGCTGTTCAGCAGCAATTCTTCATATAGTTTTTCTCCCGGGCGCAGGCCTGTATATACAATTTGTATATCCTTGCCGAGGGAAAGCCCCGACAGTTGTATCATTCTTTTAGCCAGGTCGGCAATTTTCAGCGACTTGCCCATGTCGAAAACATATATTTCGCCTCCTGTTCCCATGCAGCCCGCTTCCAGTACCAGCCGGCATGCTTCTGGTATGGTCATAAAGAATCGGGTAATGTCGGGGTGAGTAATGGTTACCGGTCCACCTTTTTCTATCTGCTGCCTGAAGCGGGGTATAACCGAGCCGTTGGAGTCGAGTACGTTGCCAAAGCGGGTGGTAATGAACCGTGTTTTCTTTTGCTGGTTCAGTGTCTGTATATATATTTCGGCAATGCGCTTGGACGCGCCCATAACGCCTGTGGGATTTACCGCCTTGTCGGTAGATATCATTACAAACTTTTCAACTCCGTATTGCATAGACAGGTCGGCTATGCACTTTGTTCCCTCCACATTGATAAGAACCGCTTCGGCGGGGTTGTCTTCCATGAGGGGTACATGCTTGTATGCGGCTGCGTGAAATACGATCTCCGGTTTGTTGCTACCGAAGATGTTGTTCATACGTTTCAGGTTGCATATATCGGCAACGTAGATTTTTACGGGGCGAGGCGATTCAATTTCCTTAAGCTCCATTTGCAGGTCGTACAGGGGCGATTCCGCCTGATCTGCCAATATAATAGTCCGCGGATTAAATGGAATAATTTGCCTTACCAGCTGGCTGCCTATGGATCCGGCGGCGCCAGTTACGAGTATGGTTTTGCCATGAAGCTGCTTGTTTATTTTGTCATTGTCGAGCACAATCGGATCGCGCTGCAACAGTTCTTCAATTTGTATTTTTTTTATCTGCTTAAAGCTAAGTTCCCCGTTAATCCAGTGGCTTATGGGCGGTACGTTCAGTATCTTGGTGCCGTTTTCCAGGCAGATGTCCGCCATTTCTTTTTTGCGCTCCACCCCTATATCCTTCGACAATACCAGGTGGGCGACATTGTTTTCCTTTACAAGGTCCTTGAGTTTTGCGGCAGAATATACGGGAATGCCCTCCAGCCTTTTGTTCCATTTATTCCGGTCGTCGTCAAGGAAGGCAAGAATGCTGTATTTGGAGGCATCGCGCTCAATGGCTCTTTTTGTAATCAGCCCCTCGTCATCGGCGCCGTATATGATAACCGCCCGTTTTTCGCGCACTGTGGCAAAATCGTCGGAATACATGGCTTTGTAAATAAGGCGTGCCGAAATCAGGATGAACGACGAGGACATGAATTCTATTACAATGATGGAATAAGGGACCAGATAATGTTTCCAGGGGGTGGAATAGACAACTATGTTCGAAACGGCGAAGAACATGCTTACAACCGACAGGATAATGACGATCTGCTGCACATCGCGCGAGCCGGTGTAGCGTATGATATTACGGTACAGGCCGCTTACATAAAAACTGATGAATCGCAGGGAGAGGACAAACGGGAAAACATATACGAATGTTACCCTTTCGGAGGCTGGAATTGAGAAGTTGAAGCGGAGCAGGTAGGCGAGTACCAGCGAGGAGAAGCAAAGGAATAAGTCTATAAAAAGTATAAACCAGCGGGGGAGATGGCGGCGTAAAAAATACATGAAACCAAAATTACTACTTTTTTGCTTTTGGAGAAACCCGCCGAATTTGTACCTTTGCATTGTTTAGATTGGCAAAACGATGAACGCCGCACTGCATAATCATAATATATTAACACCCAACCGTTACTTCAACATTTGACTGACGAGGTATGACAGCAAGAGACTTGATAACCAGTGATCTGCCCCCACTAAAAGTAACCGACGATGTAAAGAAGGCCTTGGAGTGGATGGACGATTTTAAAGTATCGCACCTTCCTGTAATTGACAAAACCGCTTATGTAGGCCTGGTTTCGGATGTAGAACTGCTTGATCTCAACTTGTCCAACGACCGCATAGGCAAAATTAAACATCTGCTGGGCAAACCATTCGTATTTGATTACCAGCATGCATATGATGCACTAAAGTTGTATGCCATTGCCAAAATAGATGTAATACCTGTGCTGGATGAAAAGGAGCGCTACGCGGGAGCTATTACGCATGTACAGATGCTCAATTACTTTTCGGTGCTTACGGCAGCCCAGGAGCCGGGCAGCATTATAATCCTCGAGATAAGCCAGCACGATTATTCCTTGTCGCAGATAGCCCAGATTGCAGAAAGTAACGGCGCCAAAATTGTCAGCCTCTTTCTTACGCCCAATCACGATTCCACCCTGCTGGAGGTTACCCTTAAATTAAATCTTCAGAACGCCGCTCCTGTTATACAAACATTCGAGCGGTTCGGGTATAATGTTAAAGCTTCTTTCTCGCAGGTTAACGAAACGGGCAACTTGCAGGAAAGATACGATTCGCTGATGCATTATCTTAATATGTAAACCGGGCGGCTCATTGCGGGCGCCGGCGGATGAAACGTAATAATGAATAAGCAAATTATCATAACCCGTACTTCGGGCAATCTTTTCTTTCGCACTGTTTCGCCGGTTGCTCTTTATCCTGCGGTTTTTTTTTTCATGGTTTGCGGTTTCCGGTCGTTAGGGCAGGTAAATAATGCCGCTGGACGCAAGTTTGTTATCTCCGATATTTTAATCGAAGGCAACCGTAAAACTCTAAATTCAATAATTCTTCGCGAGCTTACCTTTAAGAAAGGCGATACCATTGCGGCATCCTTGTGGCATAATCTAGCCGAACGTTCCGAAGAAAACCTTAGGAACACTTCGCTGTTCACCACTATGCCGATGGTAGATACCGTGAGGATGAAGAATGGCGAAACGGATGTTTACATACAGGTTCAGGAGCGCTGGTATATCTGGCCCGCACCTATTTTTAAAGTGGAGGAGCGCAACTTTAACACCTGGTGGCAGCAGGACAACCACAGGCTCGACAAAGCAGACCTTGGGGGAACTCTTACCATGTATGATGTGCTGGGTTTGAATCAAACGTTAAGCCTTATTGCGCAGCTGGGCTATACAAAGGAACTTGGCTTTTCATACCGCATACCCTATATTAACAAAAAGCAGGCGGGCGGGCTGGCTTTCAGTTTTAACTACACCGAAAACAACGAATTGCCCTATACTTCGGTGAACGGCATACTAACATACCTCGACTATCCCGGACAGATACTACAGCATACCTACAAAGGAAAGGTGCAGTACACCTACCGGCAGGGGCTTTACAACACACATATTTTTGAGGCGGATATCCTTTCCACGGCTATTTCCGATACAATAAGGGCGCTTACCAAAGACTACCTGCCGTTTAACCTAAGCAGCGCCACCATACCGGAGGTTAAATACTATTTTAAGAGCGACTACCGCGACTGCACCCCATATCCACTGCGCGGATATTTTTTCGACATCAGTCTGAATGATTACGGCATGGGGCTAAAATTGAACAACACTCCGTATAACCTGTTTTACGTTCAGTCGTCGTTTCACAAATACTGGTCTCTGTCGCCGCTATTTTATTATTCGGTCGAAGCCGAGGGCAAGGTATCGCAGGCGGGAGCGCAGCCCTATTTTCTGCAACGGGGGATGGGATATTCCAACAGTTTTGTTCGCGGTTACGAGCTGTATGTGGTAGACGGAAATTATTATGCCCTTACTAAAAATGAACTAAGGTTCAGGCTGATAAACCGCCCGATGCAAACCATACCATACCTGGGTGTAAGGCAGTTCAATACTACGTTTTTCACCATTTACCTTACCGCCTTTTCCGACTGGGGCTATGTGGGTGCTCCGTATCCTTATGTAATTAACAATTTTCTTTCCAAAACGCCTTTGTGGGGCAACGGCGCAGGCATTGATCTGGTTACCTATTACGATATTGTATTTCGTATTGAATATTCATTCAATAATCTAGGGCAGGGCGGGGTATTCATTCACTTTATGGCTCCTATGTGAAATGAAAGTTTTCCGGCTCGTTTTAACGACCGGCCGCAGCGCTGTTACTTAATTTCCTTTTCAGAGCCCTGTAGGCATCAGAGGCTGGGGTAAAGCCAGGGTTTAGGCGAACGGCATGGTCGAAATCGGCGAGCGCCTTTTCCGGTCGGTCGAATTGAAGGTAGCAGTTGCCCCGAGAAAAGTAGGCGTAGGAGTAGTTGCTGTCGCTCTGCAGGGCCTTGTTAAAATAGATGAATGCTTTTTTGTAATCGGGCTTGTCCAGGTAATAATACAGATAACCGAGGTTATACAAGGCATATTTGTATGTCGAATCAACCTGAAGCAGATCGAGGTAGGCATTAATTGCCTTTTCGTTGTCTCCGGCCGATTGATAAAACATAGCCTTGTCGTAATAGGCTTCCCTGTCGCCGGGGTCAATGCTTATTGCGCTGTTAAAATAGTCCACCGCAAGCCGGTTTCGTTTTCGCGTAAGCAGCAGGCCGAGTTGTATGTATGCATCATAGTATTTTGTATCTTGTTCAGTGGCAGTCTGCATGCTTGATATGGCTCTGGCTGTATCCTTTGTTTCCAGATAAATCATACCTTTCAGGAAATATGCCTTACCGATATAAGGATTTACTTTAATAGCGCGGTTAACATAATCAAAGGCATCGGTATACCGTTTCACATAAAAGTAAAGCTCACTCAACCTTAGCAGGGCATCGGTGTTTTTCGCATCGAGGGCAATGGAATGCAGATAGGCGTCTTTCGCCGCCCTGGTCTGGCCGATGGTAAAATTAAGATTGGCCAGATTGTAGTAATACGTGGCTTTCAGGCTGTCGAGCCTTATGGCATGGTTATAATCAGTTAATGCCGGACTGTAATTTTTAGCCGCTTCCTCCAGCTTTCCGCGTCTCCAGTATAAATCGGCATTGCCCGGTTCGGAAGTTATGAGTTGGTTCAGTTTATTGATTTGCGGTGTAAGTGTATCCGGGGCTTCGCCTGAAACTTTTACCGAATCCTTGCGTGGCGGCAGCGGTTGCGCCTTTCTGTTATCATGACTGCATGATGCGGTCGCAAAAAAAATAATAATAGCCGCCCATGTCAAAGGATTTATTAAAGCCTTGCTGTCTAAGCGAACCGGCTTGCCTCTGCCTTTAATGCCGGCTGATATTGAAGCAGGCGATAAAGTTGGTCTCGAATTCATTTTTTTGCCGCAACTTCTTCCGCGGTATGGTATCCTTTCAGGTATTATACCTCTTTTTGCAAGCCTACCGCATCCATTATTTTTGCCTCTATCTCTTCCGAAAGTTCGGGGTTGTCCATGAACAGTTGTTTTACCGCATCCCTGCCCTGACCGAGGCGTGTGTCGCCATAGCTGAACCAGGCGCCGCTCTTTTTAATTACGTTCCGTTCTACTCCAAGGTCAACAATTTCGCCTACTTTGGATATGCCTTCGCCATACAGAATGTCGAATTCGGCGATGCCGAAAGGCGGTGCAAGTTTGTTTTTAACCACCTTTACGCGGGTGCGGTTACCTATCACCTGTTCGCTTTCTTTCAACTGTCCTATGCGGCGTATGTCGAGCCTGATGGAGGAATAAAATTTGAGAGCGTTACCTCCGGTTGTTGTTTCGGGATTGCCGAACATAACTCCTATTTTTTCGCGAAGTTGGTTTATGAATACGCAGCAGCATCCTGTTTTGCTAATGGTTCCGGTAAGTTTGCGCAGCGCCTGGCTCATCAGCCTTGCCTGTAATCCCATAACCGAGTCGCCCATTTCACCTTCAATTTCGGCTCGCGGGGTAAGGGCGGCTACCGAGTCTATCACTATAATGTCTATGGCTCCGGAGCGTATCAGGTTGTCCACTATTTCCAGCGCCTGTTCGCCGTTGTCGGGCTGTGAGATAAGCAGGTTGCCTATGTCTACGCCGAGTTTCTGGGCATAGGTTCTGTCAAAAGCATGTTCGGCATCCACAATGGCGGCTATGCCTCCCTTACGCTGCACATTGGCTATGGCGTGAATTGCCAGGGTGGTTTTACCCGACGATTCGGGGCCATAAATTTCAATTACCCTTCCTTTGGGGTAACCACTTATTCCAAGTGCAATGTCAAGGGTGAGGGAGCCGGTGGAAATGGTTTCCAGATCCTGTATCGGCGATTCGCCCATGCGCATGATGGTGCCTTTCCCGTAAGCTTTTTCCAGCTTGTCGATAGTAAGCTGCAGCGCCTTGAATTTTTCTTTGTTTACTTCTTTTCCACCGTTGCTTTCGTGTGCAGATGTATCTTTTGCTGCCGACTTTTTTTCAGTTATTTTTTCCATGATCCGTTTGTTTTTTATTATTTAGTAAAGATAGGTATTATTAATGAAGAG
>JABEUT010000091.1 GCA_013044305.1 Bacteroidia bacterium | reverse complement strand
GCGTTAAGGTTGCCATCTATCATCTGCTCGATGAGAAACCCGACCTGTGCCTGTCGGGCATCAACCACGGAAGCAATACTTCCATTAACGTTATTTATTCCGGAACCATGTCGGCGGCATTGGAAGGGGCTTTGGAAAGGATCCCGTCGGCAGGAATAAGCCTGTGCAATAACAATATTGGCGCCGATCTTACAGCTGCCCGCCATGTAACCGGAACGCTGATAAAAAAGCTGTTGCAAATAAAAGCCGACAGCCGGTTGTGCCTTAACGTGAACATACCCGATGTGCCATTAGGCAAAATAAAGGGCGTGCATATATGCAGGCAGGGCCATGGCAACTGGAAGGAATTTTATGAAGAGCATAAAGGCGACAAAGGGCTGGAATACCTATGGCTTACCGGCACGTTTGAGAATTTTGAGAAGCGCAAAACAGATACCGATCTGTGGGCGCTGGAGAACAATTACGTTTCGGTGGTACCCATTCATGCCGACATGACCGACTATAAGGAACTGAAAAAAGTTAGGGAGCTGAACATCTCCTTTTGAAAAAGGCCTGCACATTTTTTGGCGGCAGGGTTTCAATGCAACCCTTTTTTCTCGCGCAGGTAGGAGTCTATGTGCCTCTCCTTTTTGGTGTCGTAAATGTCGCCAATGGTTATGAGTATACCCGTTTCCTCCACATCGCCGAATTCGGGGTTGAGCGAGGTGCCAAAGGTTTTCATGGTGGAGGAAAGGTTCATGTATGAGTTGATGAGCGGCGGAATATTTTCGCCTGCATCGCGCACAAGCTGGTTGAGCATGGTATGGCCGCTTTTGTAGTCCTTCCCTTTCAGCATGGCGGCGAACCCGCGCATATCGTAACTTAATTCGAGCGGGTCGATGGGCACAACCAGGTTGTCCTTGTCGGGGAAGTAGTGCTTCATAAAGTAAAGGATCATATCGCGCGCCTTGAGGTTAAAATCGCGGTACATGGTAACTTTGCCGAAGAGGTACTTCATATCGGGGTTGTCCACCACAAGCGCTCCAAGCCCGTCCCACAGGTTGTCGAGCGAAAAGAGGCCCTTCCTGTTTTCGGAAGAGGGCTGGTAATCGGGCTGCACGAACGACCTGCCCAGCTCTATGGTATAAGGAATGTAATCGCGCACGAACCGGTTGCTGAAATCGAAGAGCTCCACAGTGGCAAGCTGCAATATGTCGTTTTTTATCATGGCGTCTTTGCAACGCATGAAACGGTACGAGCCTACAATCTGTTTGTCTTCGGGGTTCCATACGATAAGTTGCCTGTAAGGTATTTCGCAGGTGTCGAATTCATCGAGGTCGAGCGGTTTGCCTGTACCGCCGCCGGCAACACGGAAGGTGAGTTCGCGCAGCCTGCCTATTTCCTTTACCACATTGGGGGCGTTGTGCCAGGTAACAATGTATATTTCGTTTTTTCCATAATTGGTGTTCCTTACAAACTTATCGCGGGTAAGCTCGCTGGCCAGCACATCGTGCGGCACATGCGGTATAAGGGGTTTCATTCTCATATTCGGAATTTATAGGAAAGCGGAAAGCGGTTATTGGTTTAGTATTATTTGCCTGCTCATATTGTAAATCCGTTTACCACACCGGTTTTTCTTCTGTACAGTTCGTCCTGAAATTTGCGCGCCCACTCTTCATCTGTATGGTTATCGCCGAAGGAAGACCAAGGTACGGGTTTGCCGAAGTATATTTCTATATTTTTCCCTTTCTGACTGAACATTTCATCGGGCAGGTAGAGCATTTCAATGTTCGCTTTTATTCCGAGGCTCTTTCTGCGCCGGGCAAAGTTGTAAAAAAAATCGGAATTTCTGCCTTCCACCCATACCGGTATAATGTCCCTGTGGTAGCGGCGCGCCTGTGTTATAAAGCTTTTTTTCCAGGGCAGGTCGCGTATGGAGCCGTCCGGCTGGCGGCGTGACACCAGTCCCGCCGGGAATATCGGTATGGCCATGTCGGTTTGCAGGATGTTGTTCAATTCCATGAGCGCCTGCCGCGAGTTGTGTCCGTAAATGTTTACAGGCAAAAAGATATTGTCGAGGTTTTTCAGCTCAAGCAGTATTTCGTTCACAAAAAACTTTATATCGGTTCGCACCCTGCCTATGGCGCTGATGATGGCAATGCCGTCCAGCCCTCCCAGAGGATGGTTGCAGGCAAGCAGGCAGCCGCCTGTAAGGGGTATGTTGTTCAGCCCCGAAGGAACGGCGTTGGCGCCCAATTCAATTAAAACCGAGTTTGCAAATTCAATCCCTTTTTCGCTTGAGTGGTTGTTGATGATGGCGTTTATCTCGTCTTCGTGCAGCAATTTTTTTGCGTAGCGTATCAGGAAGCCGGGCAGGAATTTGTGCAGACCGGGAGCTTTGTTCCGGATAAGTTCATTTACATCTATCCACTTTTTTGCCACGGCCGTAATTTTGAATGCGAAGCTAATGAAAAAATCCGCCGGAAGTTTGATGAACCGTTATTGCCGCGCTGCCAAACCCTTTTCAGGCATCCTGCATAGAAGAAGACGAAGATGGAACACAATTACTTCGATCGTCCGGAAAGTTAAAACTGCCGCCTTTGTGTTTTGTGCCTCGCAGCGGTGTCCGGTTATTTTTCCCGGGTGCTTTGGCAGGTTTTCAACATCCGGCGATTTGGTATGAATCTGAATTGAAAAAAATCCCACCGCAGAAGACGTATTTTTTGTAAGGCATGCATGCCGTACGGGATAAGGGTTTGAAGTGTTTGCAAGATTTACAGATGGCATTGGTTTTTGCGGTATATGTACAAAAAGTTTTCAACAAAGTGGGGAAAAGTGGTAAATTGTGGGGAAATTGTTTTTACTTTTACGCCTTATATATCAAAACTCATGGCAGCCCTGATAGGAGAATACGAATGCAACATTGACGACAAAGCCCGTCTGATGCTGCCGTCGGCCCTGAAAAGGCAGCTGCCCAAAAAGGAGCAGAGCCGGTTTGTTGTAAAGCGCGGGCTGGAGACGCAGCTCGACCTGTACCCGATGAGCGAATGGGATAAGGAAACAAGCATGATCAATTCGCTGAACCGCTTCCAGCAAAAGAACAGGGAGTTTATACGTAAGTTTTTTAACGGCGCCACCGAAGTGGAAACAGACGGTTCGGGCAGGCTTTTGATACCCAAGCCTTTGTTGCAGTATGCAGGCATAAAGAAGGAAGCGGTGCTCTTTGCGCACAGCAACCGTATTGAGATATGGAGCAAAGCGGAATATGAAAAGTATTTGAAGCAGGGAGAAAAGGATTTTGCAAAACTGGCCGAAGACGTAATGGGAAAAATGCCAAATCAGCAGGGAAATGTATCATAAGCCGGTATTGTTAAAGGAATGCCTGGAAGGATTAAGTATTAAGGAAGACGGTATATATATAGATGCAACGTACGGAGGCGGAGGACATGCAAAAGAAATTGCGTCAAGGCTGAAGGGTGGCAGGGTTATAGCATTCGACCAGGATACAGATGCGCTGAATAATATTGAACAGGACTTAAAAAACATAACAGTAATACATGCAAACTTCCGCTACATGACAAGATATTTGAAGGAGCAAGGCATAGCAAAGGCCGACGGCATCCTCGCCGACCTCGGTTTGTCTTCTCATCAAATTGACACGCCGGGGCGCGGATTCTCCACACGCTTCAACGCGCCGCTGGATATGCGCATGAACAGGAACTCGCCACTTACAGCCGCCGAAGTGCTGAATACCTACCCGGTGGCGCGCCTGCAAAAAATATTCTCCTCGTACGGTGAACTAACCAATGCGGCAACACTTGCGCGCCTGATAGGAAACGCAAGGCAGCGCAGTAAAATACATACCACCTCCGATTTGCTTCCGGCAATAGAAAGCTGCGTGCCCAGGCAGGGCTCGCAAAAATATCTCGCCCAGGTTTTTCAGGCGCTCCGCATAGAGGTAAATAAGGAACTCGAGGCGCTCAAAGACCTGCTCATGCAAAGCGAAACGGTGCTGAAGCCGGGAGGCAGGCTTGCCGTAATCTCGTACCACTCGCTGGAAGACAGGCTCGTGAAGAACTTCATGCGTTACGGCAACTTTGAAGGTGTGCCCAATAAGGATATTTACGGAATTGACATCTGCCCGTTCAGGCCGGTTACTAAAAAGCCCATTGAGCCGGGAGCGGAAGAGGTGGCGGAGAACAGCAGGTCGAGAAGCGCAAAATTGAGGATAGCAGAAAAACAATTGCAGGATGAAGAATAAACTGATACTCGAAATGGAGCCTGCTCCTGCTGTTGCACCTGTTGAGGCCGTAAAGCCAATTCAGAATACGGTTCCCGCAAAGGAGAATAAGATTAAAAAGAGCATTGCGGCGCTGCTTAGCGGAAGGTTCCTTGTTTCCGATACCACCATCAGCAACCTGCCTTTTCTGCTTTATATCGCCTTTCTCGGCCTGTGCTACATTGCCAACGGCTACTACGCCCAGCGCAACGACAGGGAACTGGACAGGCTGAACACTGAAATAGAGGACCTGCATTCAAGGTATGTGGTTGCCCAATCGCAACTCATGTATTTGAGCAAGGAATCGGAAGTGGCTAAAATGGCTGCTCCGCTTGGTTTGCAGGAATCGCTTATTCCGCCCGGTAAAATTATGCTGAACGACAACCGTAAACCTTCGCCCCGCTGATGGAGAACCGGAGAACTATATTACTAAGAACCTATCTGATATACATAATTATGTGTATGGTGGGGCTTGTGATTGTGGTGCGACTTGTTACCATTCAATATACCCACGGGGCAAAATGGAAACAGGAACAGGCGCAGATGACAACGGCTTTCTGCACCATAAATGCGGTAAGGGGAAACATTTATGACGGAGAAGGATACCTTATTGCTACCTCGCTTCCGTATTATGATGTTGCCATGGATGTGAACACCGACTACCTTACCGACGAGGTATTCAGCGCCGGCGCCGACTCGCTATCGATGGCGCTCGCTTCCTTATTCAAAGATAAATCGTACAATGAGTTTTATAAACTGCTGTGGAATGCACGCAAAGCCGGAGAACGTTATGTGCTGCTGGAAAGGGGGACTTCGTACGAGCAGCTTCAGAAACTCAAAAAGTTTCCCCTGTTCAGGCTGGGCAAAAATAAGGGCGGACTGATAATTGCCCAAACCACAAAACGCGAACTGCCCTTCCGCGACCTGGCCGAACGGACTATCGGCTATGCAAAAGAAAACATAAAGCCCGTTGGGCTGGAAGGGGCATATAACGAATACCTGAAAGGAGTGGACGGACAGGGACTTATGGAAAAGACCGTTGGAGGCGTATGGATACCCCTTAATGATGAGGACGACCTGCAGCCCCAGAATGGCGAAGACATTGTTTCCACCATAAACATAAACTACCAGGATGTGGCCGAGAGCGCCCTGCGTGAGCAGCTTATAAAACATCATGCCGACCACGGCTGCGTGGTGCTGATGGAGGTGAAGACTGGGAACGTGCTTGCCATTGCCAACCTGGCCCGAAAGGATTCCTCCGGCAAATACGAAGAAGATTATAACTACGCCATAGGAGAAGCCACCGAACCGGGCTCCACATTTAAACTCGCCTCACTCATTGTGGCGATAGAAGACGGCTATGTGCACCCGCAGAGTGACAGCGTGAACCTGCAGAACGGCGAGGTGAACTATTATGACAGAACCATGAAGGACGCAGACCATGACGAACACGGCTGGGTTTCCGTTCAGCGCGCCTTCGAAATATCCTCCAATGTGGGAATATCCAAAACCATATATAAGTACTATGCCGATCAGCCGAAAAAGTTTGTTGACGGGCTGTGCCGCCTCGGTCTCGATAAACCGCTGCACCTAAGCATACCCGGCGAAGGCGCACCTAAAATGCCAAATCCGTCGGATAAAAACTGGTCGGGAACAAGCCTGCCGTGGCTCTCTATAGGCTACGGGCTCACAGTAACCCCCCTGCAAACCCTCACACTGTACAACGCCGTAGCCAATAACGGAGTAATGGTAAAACCGGAGTTCATTAGCGCACTGGTGAAAGACGGGAAGACGGTAGCCCGGTTCCAGCCGCAGGTAATAAACCCTTCTATATGCTCCACGCACTCTCTTGCCATGCTCCGCAAGCTGCTCGAAGGCGTGGTGCTGCGCGGCACGGCAAGCAACCTGAAAAACTCTGTTTATTCCATTGCCGGTAAAACAGGAACGGCGCAGATAGCCAAAAAAGGGCAGTACAAGAACGGCGCCGATGTAAGCTACCAGGCATCATTTACAGGCTATTTTCCGGCGGACAACCCGGAGTATTCGTGCATAGTGGTGGTAAATTCGCCTAGCGCCGACGGCTACTACGGAAACGTGGCGGCAGGCCCTATTTTCAGGGAGATAGCCGACAAGGTATATGCCAGCAGCATTAAGATTGACCCTGCAATAAACGAGGTAAAGCCCGATATGCAGGAAGCTCCGCCCGTTAAGACAGGAAACTATGCCGATACATACGAAGCGCTGCAAAACCTGATGCTGCCTTGCAACGGCGGCGCTGCGGCAACAGGATGGGTAACCGGCGAGTGGCACGATTCCAAATATGAGCTTATGCCCTGCAACCCCGGCCGGAAACTGGGTGCGGGAATAATGCCCGACCTGCATGGCATGGACTTGCAGGATGCAATTTACTTATTGGAAAACAACCGCCTGAAGGTAGAGGTGAAAGGCTGCGGAGCCGTTTCGGAACAGTCTATTCCGCCGGGAACAAGATTTGAAAAAGGACAAACCATTTCGCTTACGCTGTCGTGATGAAAATACTAAAGGACATATTATACAAGGTAGCCTTAACGGAGGTGGTCGGCCCTACAGATATTGCCATTGAAGGGGTGCATTTTGATTCAAGGAACGTGATTCCCGGCAGCCTTTTTATAGCCGTTAAGGGCGGCAGGTCCGACGGGCATCAGTTTATAGATTCATGCATAGAGCACGGTGCAATAGCTATAGTATGCGAACACATACCTGCCGAAACAAAAGCAGGAATAACTTACCTGTGTGTTAAAAATTCGGCCGAGGCAATGGGCATAATTGCTTCCAACTTTTACAACCAGCCTTCGGAAAAATTGAAACTGGTGGGCGTAACGGGTACCAACGGAAAAACAACCACCGCCACGCTTTTGTTCAAACTTTTCAGGGAACTGGGTTACAAGGCCGGACTCATTTCCACGGTGCGCAATCAGATAAATGACCGGGAAATAGTATCGGCATACACCACTCCCGATGCGCTCGAAATAAACAGGCTGCTCGCCCAGATGGTTGCTGAAGGCTGCTCACACTGCTTTATGGAAGTGAGCTCGCACGCAATTGTGCAACACAGAATATCGGGACTTAAGTTTACAGGGGCCATATTCACCAACATCACGCACGACCACCTCGACTTTCACCAGACCTTCGACGCCTATATCAAAGCCAAAAAGAAATTTTTTGATGACCTGCCGTCCTCCGCCTTCGCCCTTATCAATAAGGACGACCCGCATGGGGCCGTGATGCTGCAAAATACCAAAGCCACGAAAAAAACATTTGCCCTGAAAAGCGCCGCCGATTTTACCTGCCGCATTATGGAGAACGGCTTGCAGGGGCTGGTGCTTACCATAAACGGCAAGGAGGTATGGACCAAACTGATAGGGGCATTCAACGCCTATAACCTGCTCGGAATATATGCCGCTGCCATATTGCTGGGCGAAGAACGTGAAGAGGTGCTTAAGATAATAAGCGGCCTGGGAGCAGTGGAAGGTAGGTTCCAGTATCTGAAAGCGCCTAATGGCATAACAGGCGTGGTGGATTATGCCCATACGCCCGACGCCCTTGAAAATGTGCTGAACACCCTGCGGGAGATACGAAGCGCAAATGAAAAAATAATTACCGTGGTAGGCTGCGGAGGCAACCGCGACAAAACAAAACGCCCCATAATGGCAGCCATAGCCTGCGAAAAAAGCGACAAGGTGATACTGACCTCCGACAACCCACGCTCGGAAGAGCCCGAAGCGATAATAGCCGATATGGAAAAGGGAGTAAGCCCTTCGGCCAGGGCAAGGGCGCTTACGGTTACCGACAGGAGGGAGGCCATAAGAACAGCCTGTCATCTTGCGCAGAAGGGCGATATTATCCTGCTGGCGGGAAAGGGTCATGAAAAATACCAGGAGATAAAAGGGGTAAAATATCCCTTCGACGATATGGAAATACTTGCCGATAACCTGAAAAACCTTCAAAGCTGATGTTTTATTATCTGTTCCATTATCTTAGAGAAGTTTACCACCTGCCCGGTGCCAATGTATTCAGCTACATAACTTTCCGCGCGGCGCTGGCCATTCTTGTTTCGCTTGTTATTTCGGCATATTTCGGTAAAAGGCTTATTGCCGCATTGCGCAAAAAGCAGGTGGGCGAAACCATACGCACCTTGGGGCTTACCGGTGAAAAGGAAAAGGAAGGCACTCCGACCATGGGCGGGCTTATCATTCTTGCAGCCATCATTATCCCTACTTTACTTTTTGCCAGATTCGACAATGTGTATATCGTGCTCATGCTCATCACCACCGTATGGCTGGGTACAGTGGGCTTTCTGGATGATTATATAAAAGTGTTCAAAAAGGATAAAACGGGTTTGAGCGCCAAGTTTAAAATAATAGGTCAGGTGGGGCTGGGAATTATTGTAGGCTGCACCATGTATTTCAATAAACATGTGGTAATAAAGGAACAGTTGGAAAAAACGGAAGAGACGGCCATGATAACGGGCATGGATGCGGGAATAACCCGTCTGCCCCGGTTTGCAAAAGAAGAAAGCAGATCGCTGAAAACAACCATGCCGTTTGTAAAGGACAACCAGTTCGACTACCAATGGCTTACCTCCTGGATGGGATTGCATTCGCGGAAACTTGCATGGATACTCTTCATCCCGATCATCATTCTTATCATCACATTTATATCGAACGGAGCCAATATAACTGACGGCATAGACGGGCTTGCCACAGGCACCTCGGGCATAGCGGGGGCTACGCTTATGCTCCTGGCTTATGTGTCGGGCAATACTTTTTTTGCAGGATACCTGAACATCCTCTTTTTGCCCAATTGCGGTGAGCTGGTTGTTTTTATGAGCGCCTTTGTAGGGGCCTGCATAGGTTTCCTCTGGTACAATTCGTACCCGGCGCAGGTGTTTATGGGCGACACCGGCAGCCTTACCCTCGGCGGCATACTGGCGGTATGCGCAATAGCCATACGCAAGGAACTGTTGCTGCCACTGCTCTGCGGAATTTTTGTGGTGGAGAACCTTTCGGTAATGATGCAGGTGGCATACTTTAAATACACAAAAAGGAAATACGGCGAGGGCAGGCGTATTTTCAAAATGTCGCCTCTGCACCACCATTTCCAGAAAATGAATGTTCACGAGTCGAAAATTGTTTCGCGTTTTTGGATCATTGGCATCATGCTCGCAGTACTAACCATTGTTACCCTAAAGCTAAGATAAGGTGGGAAAAAGCAAAATAGCCATACTGGGCGCCGGCGAAAGCGGAGTAGGGGCGGCCATACTTGCCCGCAAGCTGGGCATGGAGGTTTGGGTGTCGGACAAGGGCGCCATTAAAGAAAAATACACATCCATGCTCCGCAAGTACAATATACCATTTGAGCAGGGCATACACACCGATGAGAAGATACTCGACGCCGGTGAGGTGATAAAAAGCCCCGGAATAGCCGATAAGGAGCCGCTCATTAAAAAGATAAAACATAACGGGATACCCCTGATATCTGAAATAGAATTTGC
>JABEUT010000090.1 GCA_013044305.1 Bacteroidia bacterium | reverse complement strand
GATAGATAAGGACAGACCCCCGGAGGCGCTGGTCTGTAATAACTGCCTGCATGGTTGGTATTGGGTTCGTTTGCTGTTGGGTTATTATTAATCCGGAGGGTTTATATTATAGTTCACCCCATTTTATAGGACAGGGATAAGGCAAATTTAAATTCTTTTTTGCCTGCCCGATCCGTTCATGCGGGCTTCTTTTTCAGGAAGGCCGCTATACTATTTTGTGACTGAAAAAATAAGCGAAAGCGAAGGCCGAAACAGCTGCCGCTATGCCTATACCGGTGGTTTTTAAGGAACCTGTTATTGGGTTCTGGCCGGTAACCTTGCTTTTAAGGTATCCGAAAAAGAGCAGGCATACAATGGTAATGCACGAGGAGGCGAGAAGCCCCTTTACCGAACTGGAAGTGAAGATGTAACCCGAAAGGGGAATAAGTCCGCCCACGATATACGACAGCGCTATGTTGAATGCGCTGCGGTGCGCCCTGCCGGAGTCGGGTTTCTCCAGCCCCAGTTCGTAGCGCATCATAAAGTCAACCCAAACATGCTTGTCCTTGCATATTTCATCGGCCACCAGCTCCTGGGTTGATTCGGATAAGCCATATCCGGCAAAAACATCTTTTACCTCCTGGCGTTCGCGGTCGGGTATGTTTTCAACTTCGAGGTATTCTCTCTTTTGTTCGTTGTAGTAATGTTCTTCCTCGGTTTTGGCCGAAAGAAAACCGCCCAGCCCCATGGAGATTGAGCCGGCGCATATCTCCGCTATCCCGGCGGTAACAATAATGAGGTTGTTGTCTATGGCGCCGCTTATTCCTGCGGTAAGTGCAAAGGGTACGGTTATTCCGTCGGAAAGTCCGATGATTAGGTCTCTTACAAAAGCAGGTTGTTTAAAGTGTTTTTCTTCGTGCATATTGGTTCAGGCTTTAAGCAGAGTTGTAAAGTACTGTTCAGGGTTCCAGCTTGGTGCGGTCATAGCGTATCTCCTCATCGTCGCGGTAGGTAATGGTGAGCCAGATGGTGCCGTCATCTTTGTCGTAATACTTCCATTTATCTTCCCTTAGCCCCATGGAGTATTGCCCTTCCAGTTCTTTGCGCCCGGTTGGATAATACCAGATATGCTTGCCATCAGGTCTGCCCTGGTTATAATCGCCTACAAAGCGCAGCTTGCGGGTATCACGGTAATAGGCTTTCCAAATGCTGTCCTTCATATCGTCCACGTACTTGCCCACGCTTTCAAAGTTGCCGTTTATATAAATCCATTTGCCCTCTTTAAGCCCGTCGATGTATCCGCCTTGAGTGATCACGTTTCCGGAGTCGTTGTATTCAATAAAATCGCCGTCCTGCAGGCCGTTGTGGAAACTGCTTTGGCGAAGTAATTTGCCGTTGCTGTGGTACCACATCCATTTGCCTATGGGCCTTCCCCTGCCGTCGTACTTACCGGTTTCAAACTTGGAGCCGTCGGGGTAATAAAATTTCCACTCGCCCACTTTTGTACCATGTACATAGTTGCCTTCGCTGCTCAAGGTGCCGTTGGAGTGGTAGTCTTTCCAATATCCTTCCTGCATATTGCTTTCGTCGAGTATGCCTTCGGCTACTACGCGTCCGCTGTCGTAAATCTGCGCCTTAAGCTCCTTGCCTGTGGAATCGAAGATACGGTGGGCGCCGAAAGGTTTTCCGTTTTTATACGGTCCTGTTTCCTGCACCTGTCCGTTGTTAAAGTATTGGGTCTTTACTTCAAGTTTGGCAAGTTCAGGTGCATCGTTCTGCACTACGTTGTTTATATATTTTTTAATGGAGGTAAGGCTTCCGTCGTCGCTGTATGTTTTGTAATAGCCCTCCATTTTGCCATCAATATAGGTGCATTCCCATTTAACCATTCCGTCGGGGTAAAAGCCCTGCCAGAGTCCTTCTTTATGTCCTTGCGGGTTGCGCTGGTTCACCTTGCGGAGGTGTTTTATAAATCCTCCCTTGTATTCTATGATGCAGGTGATGGTGGAATCGGGAGCAAACTGGAATGATTTGCCTTCGCGCAGGCCATCCTTATATGTAACGATCTGGTATAATTTACCGCCCTGATAGTAGCGCGCTTCACCCTGCAGGGTGTCGTTCCTAAAGTTTTCTGTTGATGCAATTACGCCCTGGCTGCTGTCTTTGGGGTTTGGTGCGTATGTTGTTTTAGGTCCTGTTTTTTTGCCGTTCACATAATAAAAACTCAAATACATCATTCCCTTGCCGGTATAAAATTTCCAGAGGCTGTCCAGCTGAAAGTTCTTCCGGTTGCCTTCCGACTTCAGCATGCCGTCGTCGTAATAGTTTTTCCAGTAGCCGTCGGGTTTGCCGTCGCGTATTGTACCTTCGCTGGATACCTTGCCGTTGGGGTAGTAGAATTTGTTATAACCGTTTTTAACCGTTTGCGCCCCGGCGCCTGTAACTGCACAGAAAAGTATGAAGCCCCATATACCCTGACTGAACAAGTATTTTGGCAATGATATTATATCTGTCCTGTTCTGATTCATTCCTGAATTTAATGAAGTGGCTTAAGACTGTGGCGGGCAAAATTGCAAATATATGCAAGAACAGGGCTGTAAAATAATGGCATTTAAAAATTGCCCCTGCAATTTATATAAATGATTAATTTAACCTAATAGCTTAGCCCCGGCTACAAGTTGGCAACAGCACATTTTCTTACCTGTAAATAGAGAAATGAAAAGGGTTCGCAGAATAAAAACGGATGCCGGATTACATTTAGAGGCTTAGCCTCAAATATTTACAATGTTAACAAAATAATAATGATTCATTGTCTATTTTATTAGAATTATATATAATTTTGCGGCCAAATAATGCAATACTTAAATTTAAACCTTTCACAAAATAAACTACACATGAGATTAAAAAAAGACTTGTTAAAGAAAAAATTATTTTGGAGGGGGGCGTTGTACTTAAGCCCACTGCTGTTAGCCCCTTCCATCAGTAATGCCCAATCGTTCGTTTACGACTCGGCAGTACACAATTGGCCTGTTCCTGCAGGAGTGATAAAAATTTCCATTACTGCAGCCGGAGGGCAAGGCGGTGATACCAATGGTGCCGGAGGCTATGGAGCAGTATTT
>JABEUT010000089.1 GCA_013044305.1 Bacteroidia bacterium | reverse complement strand
TGCCTGCCCCAAAGCCAGTTATTGCTTTGCGAAAATGAGGGCATGGACCCAAATAATGGAAAGCAAAACAGGAAAATCAGGTATTTATACATTTTACAAATTTGTTTCCTTGTTCATCTTATACGAACTAATTATTCATTAGTGGAAAAACCGATGAAATTGACCACCTCCGACCGATTTAAACTGACCACCTGTGGCCGATTCAAATTGACCACCTGCTGAAGACATAAAACGTTCATGCTGTAAAGGTGTCATAAATTGTAGGTTCGTAAGACAAACTTACAAAATATGGCAAACAACACAATCAGCATGAATAAAATCAGACAAATACTGCGTCTTCATACCCCTGTACCTAAGCTGTGCTTAGTGCCTAAATAGTCCTGTAAGTTGCACTTATACTAAAAAAAATTTGATGCGCAATCAAATAACTGCATATATTTGCAGCCAAATAACTGCATAATGAATTTACGGAGGGATGTTTTCCAGGCAATTGCCGACCCCACAAGGAGGGCAATATTGAGCCTTGTGGCATTGCAGGCGATGACGCCCGGCGCTATTGCCGGTAACTTTAATTCGTCGAGGCAGACTATCTCTAAGCACATTCAAATACTTACCGAGTGCAGCCTGCTGGAACAAAAGCAACAAGGCAGGGAGGTTTATTACAACTTAAATCCTGATAAAATGAAAGAAATAGCCGACTTTATAGAACCGTTCCGCAAGATGTGGGACGACAGGTTTAATAAACTGGAAGCAATCATGAAAAAACAAATTTGATAATGTAATACCCTTTTTATCCAAATCATCAAATCACCAAATCATCAAATCACCAAATTAAAACCCCATGGAACTAAAAACAAAAGTGAATGCCGAAGCCGGCAAGCAGGACATGGTAATTACCAGGGAATTCGATTTACCTGTGGAATTGCTGTTCAGAGCCTTTGCAGAACCCGAACTTATGGAACAATGGATGGGAACAAAAGTGCTTAAATTCGAGGGCAGGAAACATGGCAGCTACCGGGCGCAAACCACCGATGCGCAGGGGAAAGTTGTCTTCAGTGCGAACGGAACATTCCACGAGTTTATCCCTAATAAGAAAATCATCCGCACTTTTGAAATGGAAAACACCCCGATGGGAGTACAGCTGGAATTTTACGACTTTGAAAAGCTTACCGATACCGCAAGCAGGTTAAATGCCCATATAGTATATCAATCGGTTGCGCAGCGTGACCAGGTGCTCAAAATGCCGTTTGCACAAGGATTGAACTGGGCGCATGACAGGTTGCAGGAAATAATGAATAAATCAAAATAAAAGACTATGAATAGAAATAGAAAAATCATTTACTGGATATTCACCGGATTATTCACGATAGGAATGTTTTCAAGCGGCTTGCAGCAAATATTCAGGCAAAAAGATATGGTTGCTATGGTAAGCGCTTTGGGCTACCCCGCATACTTTATGACCATACTCGGCACCTGGAAAATCCTTGGCGTTATAGCCATTTTAATACCCGGATTCAAACTTGTTAAAGAATGGGCTTATGCCGGTTTCTTCTTCGTTATGACCGGAGCGCTCATTTCGCACATTGCGATAGGTGATTTCGGAGTAAAAGCCATGCTTGGTCCAATCTTTCAGGCTCTTTTTATTGCTCTCTCCTGGTACTTCAGGCCGGCAAGCAGGAAGGTGGTGGTGAATTAATTGTTGTAATGAAAAGTAATATATTTACTACAAAAATCATACCATGTTACGTTCCATACCATTTCTTTTATTTGATGGAAATTGTGCCGAGGCAATGACGTTTTATCACAAGTGTATAGGTGGTGAGTTAACCCTCACGAAACTCTCCGACACACCTATGAAAAATATGTTTCCCCCGGAGAAGCACAATAGGCTTATTTATGCCAATTTAAAAAGCCGAGCCTTAGAAATTTCTGCTGCCGACTGGATGGCGTCGCCTATGTATGAACCCAAACAGGGAGATACCACAGCCATATTTATATTCGGTGGTTCCTACGATGAACTGAAAATAGTTTTCGACAAGCTATCAAAAGGTGCAAACACGGACAGGTTTCAAGATTTGCACGACATGCCGTTTGGAACCTACGGGCAGTTTTATGATAAGTTTGGGGTACATTGGATTTTTAAGGGTGATAAAAGGGACTAAATCCATTATACAGTTATATCAAAAATAAAATTAACAATATGAATCCAAAAGTTGACTGGTTTTTTGATAAACCCTCAAAGTGGCAGGGGGAATACCAAAAATTGAGAACTATTGCTCTCGACTGCAACCTGGCAGAAGAGTTGAAATGGGGCAACCCCTGCTATACTAGATCAGATGGGAAGAACGTTGTGCTCATACATGGCTTCAAAGATTACTGCGCCTATTTGTTTTTTAAAGGTGCTTTGTTAAAAGATAGCAAGCATATTCTTATACAGCAAACACCGAATGTCCAGTTGCCGCGGCAGGTGCGATTTACCAATGTTAAGGAAATAGAAAAGCTGGCGCCCATACTTAAGGCATACATCAGGGAAGCAGAGGAAGTAGAGAAAGAAGGATTGAAGATAACGCTTAAAAAGACGGCAGATTACGCTGTTCCCGAAGAGTTTCAAAATAGATTGGATGAAAACCCGTCACTGAAGAAAGCTTTTAATGCCCTTACACCCGGTCGCCAGCGGCAGTATATATTTTATTTTTCACAGGCAAAGCAATCTAAAACACGCACAGAAAGAGTGGAAAAATGCACT
>JABEUT010000088.1 GCA_013044305.1 Bacteroidia bacterium | reverse complement strand
GTTATACACCGTATAGTCCCCGATGACTTCGCTGTCATACTGGCCACAAAATGTATCACGCCCGACGAGTATAGTACCAGGCACGGCCAACGATGCCGCAAGCCCGGCGAAGAGCATTTGTACCGCGAAGAAAAATATGCCTCCGTGTACGAAATAAACATGCTGCGCTGCATCTTTTGCGGACTTTGCGAGGAAGCCTGCCCGAAAGAAGCCATCTTTCTTACCGACCGAATAGTCTATACAGGCTATAAAAGAAGCGGATTTATATACGGAAAAGACCTGCTTGTTGAGCCTATGGAAAAAGATAAAAGGATTGACGTATCGAAACGGCAGACCCAGGCGGTTCTCGAATTCAAGAAGAACCCCGTATATGCCCACAACACATTATATACTAAAGCGCTGAAGGCATGATGCAGAAGTATCTGTTTATTATCCTCGGGGTATTCGCAGTACTCTCTGCACTCATGGTAGTATTCGAAAAAAACCCGGTGCACAGCGTGCTCTATCTTGTTCTCGCTTTTTTCTCCGTAGCCGGCGAATTTGTATTGCTCAACGCACAATTCATAGCCATAGTCAACATCATTGTGTACGCAGGAGCCATCATGGTGCTTTTCCTTTTTGTTATTATGCTTCTGAACCTGAATAAGGAAACAGAGCCGCACAAAGCCCTGTGGATGAAATTCGGGGCGGTGGTTACAGGCGGCCTGCTCTTTCTGGTGATGGTAAGCTCCCTGAAGGTAGCGGACAGCATGGAGGTGCAGTCGCTGCACTCCGGCATAGGCACCATTCAGCAGCTTGGGAAAGTGCTTTTCACCCAATTTTTGTTACCCTTTGAAGTATCGGCTGTGCTGTTTTTAGCAGCCATGGTTGGGGCAGTGATGTTAAGCAAAAAGGATATAAAATAAGATTATGGATGCTATTATAAAAGGTGTTCCGCTCAACTGGTATATAATCCTCTCCGCCGTGCTTTTCTGTATCGGTGTAATGGGTGTGCTGTTCAGGCGCAATGCCATTATAATATTCATGTGCATAGAAATTATGCTCACGGCAGTAAACCTTCTTACGGTTGCCTTCTCTGTATATCACAACGACTCGGGAGGACAGGTGTTCGTATTCTTTACCATGGCAGTGGCGGCAGCCGAGGTAGCCGTAGGCTTATCCATACTTGTTGTTATGTATCGCAATACCAGAAGTACCGATATTGATGTGTTAAACCGGTTAAGGGGATAGAATATAGTGATGAACAAAACGGTTAAATAGCTGATGACTGTATGACGCAATTCGCTCCATTAATCCCCCTTTGTCCGCTAATTGGATTCCTTATACTCGGCTTATTGAACAAGAGGCTTCCCAAAAAAGCTGCAGGCATACTTGCTTCGGTTACTGTTCTGGTCTCATTCATATTTTCATTGAACATATTCCTAAGCATCTCCGGAAAATCGGTGGTAGTGCCGTTCCTTGACTGGTTCAGCGCCGGTAATCTGTCGGTTTCTTTTTCATTTATGCTCGATCCGCTATCATCCCTCTTCCTGCTTATCATAACCGGTGTAGGCTTCCTTATACACATTTACTCCATCGGTTACATGCACGATGATGAAAACAGCAACATCTTTTTTGCCTACCTCAACCTCTTTATTTTTTTCATGCTCCTGCTGGTCATGGGTTCCAGCTACCTGCTCATGTTCGTAGGCTGGGAAGGCGTAGGGCTTTGCTCCTACCTGCTCATAGGCTTCTGGTTCAAAAACAACGCCTATAACAACGCAGCAAAAAAAGCCTTTATCGTAAACCGCATAGGCGATCTGGGATTCCTTTTGGGCATGATTTTGATATTTATGACCTTTGGCAGCACCAATTACACTGCGGTTTTCAGTCAGGCCCAGCAGGGGTATTACCCCGAAACTTCATTTACAGGCAACTCTGTGGTTACCATTATCACCCTGCTGCTGTTTATAGGCGCAATTGGCAAGAGCGCCCAGATACCTTTATATACCTGGCTGCCCGATGCCATGGCCGGTCCTACTCCTGTATCGGCGCTGATACACGCTGCTACCATGGTTACCGCCGGTATTTACATGATTGCACGCTCAAGCATCCTATACTCCCTTGCACCCATCACTATGTTCGTGGTTGCCCTGACAGGGGTGGTTACCGCCTTGTTTGCAGCTTCCATAGCCCTGGCCCAGAACGACATTAAGAAAGTGCTTGCTTACTCAACCGTCAGTCAGCTGGGCTATATGTTTTTAGGTTTGGGTGTTGGGGCTTTTTCATCATCCGTATTTCATGTGCTTACGCATGCCTTTTTTAAAGCCCTGCTCTTTTTGGGCGCCGGAAGCGTAATACACGGGTTGAGCGGCGAACAGGATATACGCAACATGGGCGGCTTGAGAAAGAAAATGCCTGTAACCGCCATCACCTTTCTTCTGGCCTCACTCGCCATTGCAGGCATCCCGCCATTCGCCGGGTTCTTTTCGAAAGACGAAATACTGTCGGCGGCATACAATTACAACAAATTCTTCTGGCTGCTCGGGCTGATAGGCTCAAGCATGACTGCCTTCTATATGTTCCGCCTCTATTTCCTTGTGTTTCATGGCGAATACAGGGGTAAGCCCGACCTGCATGCGCATGAATCGCCAAAAGTAATGACCATTCCGCTTATCATACTTGCGGTGCTGTCCACCATCGGCGGCTTTATTGGTATTCCGGAATCACTGGGCGGAAAATCGCTTATAGCCGGTTTCCTGAACCCCGTATTTGCATACGCACAGCACAATCTGCTCGAAATGCCTTCAGGTTCCATATCCGAACTAATGCTTATGGCCATTACGGTTGTAGTGGTTATTGCCTCTATTGTATATGCGCGTAATAAGTATGTGGTACATAAGGACCTGCCCGTAGCCGAAGGACTGAAAATGGCAAGGATACCGACCATCATCTACCACAAATATTATGTTGACGAAATATACGACATCCTGATTACAAAGCCGCTCGACAGAATCTCGGAATTTTTGGAGCGCGTGTTCGACCTGAAAATTATTGACGGAATGGTGGGGGCCGCCGGCAAGCTGATACAATGGGTTGGCGGAAAATTGCGCCTGCTCCAGACCGGCAACGTTGATTTTTATCTCTTTGCCATGGTAATAGGTATTGTGCTCATGCTATTCTTTAAAATGAGGTAAGTAACTAATTGTAAATGAAGAATGGACAACGTAAAGAATAAATAAACAACAGAGGTTTAACAATAGATACAGGCTTGCAGGACAAACACAAAAATTAACAGCACATATAGTACATAGTTAAAACAATGATAACCCTTCTGCTGATATTAATCCCATTATTTAGTTCACTGCTGATCCTTTCGGTTCCCGCGAGATTTGCCAAAATTTTTGCCTTTGCGGCCTCGTTCATTTCCTTTGCCGTTACCCTTGCCGTATTCATAAGCTTTCCCGTTTCGGCCGATTATCAGTACCTGATTGATTACAACTGGATACCCTCGCTCGGCATCCATTTTAAAGTAGGCATTGACGGTATTTCAATACTCATGGTATTGCTTACCACCTTCCTAACGCCGTTGATTATATTATCGGCACGAAATGAAGATAACCACACCCCTGTTTTTTACGCCCTCATATTATTTATGGAAATGGCACTTACAGGCGTATTTGTCTCTCTCGACGGCTTTCTGTTTTATATTTTCTGGGAACTCGCCCTTATTCCCATCTACTTCATTTGCCTGCTCTGGGGCGGAGTGAACAGGGTGAATATAACCATCAAGTTCTTTATATATACCCTTACAGGCAGTTTGTTCATGCTTGTAGCGCTCATCATCCTGTACCTGCATACCCCCAATCATACCTTTGATATTAACGACTTGTACCATGCAGGCAGGTCGCTCGACAGCCGGATGCAGGGCATACTGTTCCTCTTTTTCATTCTTGCTTTTGGCATTAAAATGCCCATCTTTCCGCTGCATACCTGGCAGCCCGACACATATACCACCGCTCCTGCACAGGGAAGCATGCTGCTATCGGGCATAATGCTTAAAATGGGTATTTACGGAGCCATACGCTGGCTGCTGCCCATGCTGCCCGAGGCTGTTCACGAGTATTCGGTTTATGTAATGTGGTTTGCTATAGCGGGAGTGGTGTATGCATCGGTTATAGCAATCACCCGCTCCGATATGAAGCGGCTTATTGCTTATTCCTCTATTGCTCACGTAGGATTAATTGCCGCAGGAATATTCGCTTTCAACATACAGGGGCTTCAGGGAGGCATTGTACAAATGCTTAGCCACGGCGTAAATGTTTGCGGGTTGTTCTTTGTTGCAGACATAATACAAAACCGTACCAAAACAAGGGAAATACCGCTGCTCGGTGGAATACGGAGCAAGGCTCCCATGTTAGCCACCGCCTTTCTCATAATCATGCTTGGCGCAGTGGCGCTGCCCCTTACCGACGGCTTTGTAGGCGAGTTTTTACTCATCAACGGAGTGTTCCACTTCAGCCCATACATGGCGGCGCTCGGCGGCCTTACCATTATTCTCGGCGCGGTATATATGTTCAGGGCTTACCAGCGTACCGCACTTGGAGAAACATCGCAGGCAACCGACCACTTTACCGATCTTACCCTTACCGAAAAAGCGGTACTCATACCATTGGTAATCATGGTTCTGTTTATCGGTATTTTCCCGCAGGTATTTTTAAATATAAGCGAACCGGCGGTGGTGAAACTTTTAAGCGGATACTGATAACTATGAATTTGCAGATATAAACCGACCATCAACGATTTTTCGACCACGGACGAATGAACACTTTAATCATACTTTCAGCACTGGGCATAATTACCCTCTTCGCCGAAATATTCCGTTTCCGCAAAGCCCTTTTCCCGCTTATACTGCTTGGACTTGCCGGGGCTTTCGTAGCCACTTCATTCGAATATTGCGATCACCCGCAGTCCATTTTCAACATGATGATATTCGACAAATACGCCGTGGTATTTTCTTGCTCGCTCATTCTCATCTGCTTCCTGTGGTTTATGATGGCGCGCAATTATTTTTTACAGGAAACAAGTGTAACCGATCATTTTGCCCTCATACTTTTTGCCCTTGCCGGTGCGGTGGTAATGGTTTCCTATTCCAATTTGGTTATGTTGTTCCTCGGAATAGAGATACTGTCGGTATCGGTATATGTGCTTGCGGCAAGCGATAAGGCAAGCGTTCTCTCCAACGAGGCAGGGTTTAAGTACTTTTTAATGGGCTCCTTTGCATCAGGCTTTTTGCTTTTTGGCATCACTTTGATATATGGAGCTACAGGCTCTTTCGATTTAGGGACGATAGAGCAATTTGTGGCATCGAACCCCTCGTCGGGCCTGGTTACGGTAGGAGTATTGCTTATGCTTACGGGCTTGGCCTTTAAGAGTTCGCTGGCTCCCTTTCACTTTTGGGCACCCGATGTATATGACGGAGCCCCGACAACGGTTACAGCTTTTATGGCTACCGTAGTTAAAACAGCCGCTTTCGGAGCATTTTTCAGACTCTTTTCCACCTCTTTCGCGGGCGTTTCAGGCCAGTGGACAACCGTGCTCTGGTGGTTTGCCGTGCTCACTATGTTTGCAGGCAATTTAAGCGCCCTCCGCCAGTTCAGCGTTAAGCGTATGCTCGCCTATTCGAGCATAGCACATGCAGGCTATATTGCCATAGCCATTGTTTCGGTTTCAACGAACGGCACTTCAGCCCAGGCCATACTTTACTATACCCTTACGTACTCCATTGCCACCATAACAGCTTTTACGGTGCTCTATATTGTTGAGCGCAACACCGGCCGCAACGACTTCGGGGCTTTCGAAGGCATGGCGAAAAACAATCCTTTTCTGGCACTGGTAACAACGGTTGCCATGCTGTCGCTTGCCGGCATTCCGCCCACTGCAGGCTTTTTCGGAAAATATTACATATTCCTTACAGCCCTTAACAGCCACAATGCCTCGCTGGTAGTTATTGCAGTCGTTGCCGCACTGATTGGCGTATATTATTATTTCAGGGTGATCATATCCATGTACTTTAAACCGGAGAAATCAGATATACCGGCCTCCATCGGCTCGCTGCACCAGATAGTGCTTTTTATCACCACTCTGCTCACCCTCTTGCTTGGCATTTTCCCGGACTGGGTGCTCCGCTGGATATAATTAATAGATTACCCCGTAACACGGTACTGTACCACCTCCAATTTTTTTACCGGTGTAAATAAAACTTTGCGAAATTTGCACCCGTCATTTTTACTCCCGTTTTTGTTTCAATAATTCAGGCCGCTAATAGCATATACTCAATTAGCTTATAGCAATATTATGAACCTGTTCGACGTATACCCGCTGTTTAGCATAGAACCGGTAAAAGCAAAAGGAAGCTGGCTGTGGGATAAGGCGGGCGAAAAATATCTGGATTTTTACGGAGGCCATGCGGTTATTTCCATCGGCCATAGCCATCCGCATTACTTGCAAATGCTGGAGGAACAGCTTGAAAAGATTGCCTTTTATTCCAACTCGGTAAAGATTAGGCTGCAGGAAGAACTTGCCCAAAAGTTAGGCGAAATAAGCGGGTATCCCTATTACAACCTGTTTTTGTGCAATTCCGGCGCCGAAGCCAATGAAAATGCCCTGAAACTCGCGTCATTCCATAATGGCAGAAAGAAAATAATAGCATTTGAAAAGAGTTTTCACGGGCGCACCTCCCTTGCCGTGGCGGCAACAGACGATAAGACCATTCAGGCGCCGGTAAATACAGTGCACGAAATAGTTTTTGTGCCTCTCAACAAGGAACAGGAGTTCAGGCGGGCAATAGGCAGGGATACCTGCGCCGTAATCATAGAAGGTATTCAGGGCGTGGCGGGAATAGAGTCTCCTGCAGCTGATTTTTTAAAACTTATCAGGCAGGAGTGCAGCGCCGCCGGGGCTTATCTTATTTTGGATGAAGTGCAGTCGGGTTATGGCAGAACGGGGAAGTTCTTTGCGCACCAATTATCTTCCATACAGCCCGATATTATAACAACAGCCAAAGGCATGGGCAATGGGTTCCCTATTGCAGGCGTACTTATCAACCCATTATTCAAAGCAAAACATGGCATGTTAGGCACCACCTTCGGAGGAAACTACCTCGCCTGTGCAGCCGGAATAGCCGTGCTCGACGTTATAAAAGAAGAGAACCTGATGGACAATGCAACCAAACTTGGCGCGTACCTGACCGAAAACCTGAAAGGAATGGATGCGGTGAAAGAAATCCGCGGAACCGGATTGATGCTTGGCGTGGAGCTGCACATTAATTCAGCACAGATAAGGAATGAACTTGTGCATAAGCATCATATATTCACCGGATCGGCTGCCAACAAGAACACCATAAGGCTTCTGCCCCCGCTGAACATCACAAAAAGCGAGGCCGATTTTTTTCTGAACGGCTTTGAGAAGGTACTGAAAACACATTCAAAAGTTTCCCCGGCATGAACAATTTTACCTCGGCAAAGGATGTCAAAAATGTAGAAGAACTTGTTAAGGAGGCTATTGTCTTCAAAAACAATCCATTGTCATTCAGCCATTTGGGGAAGAACAAAACCATTGGCCTGCTGTTTCTTAATCCGAGTTTACGCACGCGGCTAAGTTCGCAAAAAGCAGCGCAGCTGCTCGGCATGAATGTGATGGTAATGAATATGGATAAAGAAGGCTGGGCGCTGGAATGGAACGACGGCGCAGTGATGGACGGCAATAAAACCGAACACATTAAAGACGCCGCCATGGTTCTAAGCTCCTATTTCGACATGATAGGCATACGCTGCTTCCCAAGCCTTACCGACAGAGAAGCTGATTACAGCGAGCATGTGATTAGCCAGCTTATCAGGTACTCCACCGTTCCGGTGATAAGCCTGGAGTCGGCCACCCTGCATCCGCTGCAAAGCCTGGCAGACTGCATTACCATTTTTGAAAGGAGAAGAAACAAGAATCCGAAAATTGTGCTCACCTGGGCCCCCCATGTAAAAACGCTGCCGCAGGCGGTAAGCAATTCCTTCGCCCAATGGATGCAGGCGCTGGGTATGAACCTGACCATAACTCATCCGGAGGGCTACGGACTTGCTCCGCAGTTTACCTCGGGTGCAGTAATAGAGCACAGTCAGCAGAAGGCATTGCAGGATGCCGATTTTGTTTATGTAAAAAACTGGTCGGCTTACGAACCCTACGGACAAACCCCTGCCGTTAAGGAGAACTGGCTGCTCGACGAAAAGAAGATGCAGGTAACCAACAACGGATTAATAATGCACTGCCTGCCCGTGCGCCGCAACGTGGAGCTGCCCGATGAATTGCTCGACGGCCCGCGCAGCCTCATCCACCTGCAGGCTGAAAACAGGCTGTATTCCGCAGCCATAGTTATGAAAAAAATGCTTGAAGCCAAACCTCTGTGAAGCAACTGTTTGTAATAAAAGTAGGAGGCAATGTAATTGACGATGAACATTCGCTTGACAGCTTTCTGGAAAAGTTCAGCCGCGTACCATTTCCCAAAATTCTGGTTCACGGCGGAGGCAAAATAGCTACCGAAATATCGGCGCGCCTCGGAATTGAAGCCAGGATGGTGGAAGGGAAAAGAATAACCGATAAGGACACCCTTAAAATTGTTACCATGGTATATGCGGGCTATGTAAACAAAACCATTGTGGGCAAAATGAACAGGTTCGGGAACAAAACACTCGGTATATGCGGGGCAGACCTGAATTTGATTCCCGCAAGGAAAAGGACCGGTACAGCTGTGGACTATGGCTATGTGGGCGATATTACGGCATCGGAGATACCGGCCGAACAGTGGACGCGGATGCTTGAAAAAGATATTTGTCCGGTTGTGGCGCCTATTACAGCCGACAGTTCGGGCAGCCTGCTCAACACCAACGCCGATACCATTGCTTCGGCGCTGGCGCAGGCTTTATGCAGAACATATATGGTTACCCTAATTTATTGCTTTGAGAAAGACGGGGTGCTTCAAAATCCAGGCGATAACAGTTCTGTTATCCGAAGCATTGCCCCCGAAACCTATTCGGCGCTTAAAGGAAGCGGAGTAATTTCCAAAGGTATGATTCCTAAGCTCGATAAGTCGTTTGAAGCGCTGCATAACGGAGTAACAAGGGTAGTGGTGGGCAACGCCATGAAACTGGATGAACTGATTCATGCAAGGTCGGGTACAGTTCTGGCACTGAATTAGCTGTGGAAGGAACACAATAATGAATTGTATTATTTTTCAGACCCTTACTGTGGACTTACCTGCCACTTAACTTAAAATAGTTTGATAAAAAGTTCAGGAATAGTTTGGTGAGTCTTTGCGGTTCGGGGCCCTTGGACCTGATAAAATAAAATTGCCTGTAAAAATGAATATCCTCAATGTTTACCTGCCTGAATGTACCTGCTGAAAGTTCCGGCTCAATGGCGTAACGTGATACTATCCCTGTTGCCACGCTTGCCTTTACATAAGCCTTAATGCCTTCGGTGCTTGCCAGATATAGCTTTACATTAAGGTCGGCGATATTAATGCGATGTGCCCTTAGCACATCGTCAATAATTTCAAGTGTTCCCGATCCTTTCTCCCTCAAAACCAGTGGCAGGGTTTTAAGACCGGATATTTTAATTGTTTTCGGGTATTTTTTGTTTTCACCCGATGTAAACAGCAGCAGTTCATCGGGCAGGAAGGCACTGTATTTTATATCGCCGTTGCTTGGTTTGCCTTCCACAATGCCTATGTCAATTTCATTTTTTAACAGCCTCTCGCCTATGTAATCTGTATTCCCATTTATCACGGTCAGGTTAATATGCGGGTATCTGCGGTTGAATTCAGCCAGTGCAGAGGGTATTACATACTGGGCTATGGTAGTGCTTGCCCCAATCTTTAAAGTGCCTTTGCTGTCTCCTTTCAGCTGGCTAAGCTCAAATTTAAGGGTGTTATGTATGGATTTAATCTCCTTTGCATAAAACAGCAATATGGCTCCCGCCTGGGTAAGGGCAATTTTGTTACCCCTCCGCTCAAAAAGTTTTACCTCAAGCTCCGACTCCAGTTCCTGAATGTGTTTGGTTACGGCGGGCTGGGTTATGTACAACTCTCCGGAAGCCTTGGTAAAGCTAAGATGAGTTGCCGCACTTAAAAACACTTTTAACCTGAAGTCGAGCATGGACGGTTTAATTTAAGTTGCAATTACAAGATACTGTCCCCCGCGCATCCGGCATCAGGGCAGTTCAAGGGCATTGTTCTTTCCTGCAAACAGTTCATCTACCGCTTGGTGGTAGTCAGGGTTCATGGTGCCAAAAAGTTCATCCCATATACGGGTGTAAAAACCATAGTTACCTTTAAAATATTTGTGGTGCATATTGTGGCTTACCGAGGTATTGAACCATTTGCCTGCCTTGCTCCTGATGAGCCATGCCGGATATATTTCGTAGCCCAGATGCCCATATACATTTATAACGGTGCTTATCAGGAAGAAAATGAGGATGGCATACCTGTTTACAGGCATAACAAAAACAAGCACTGGCAGTATACCCGCTTCCACAACAGCCTCCAGCGGGTGAAAGGCAAAGGCAGCCCATGGCGAAGGATTGGTGGATTTGTGATGAACCAGATGGAAGGCTTTGAATATGGCGGGATGGTGCATAAGCCTGTGGGTAAAATAAAAATAGATGTCGTGGATGATGATTGCAAAAACGATGCTTGCCCCAAAGTATATCCAGCCATAACGGGAAATATGGTCGTATATCAGGGTATGTTTCTTAACCGGCGTGCGGAACACGATAAGCACAACTAATGCGAAAAAAACAAAAGAGAGCAGGGAATAGGCTATCTCGCGGTAGTAATCTTTGTTTTCAGGGAACTTGTTTTGCAGGCGCAGTTTTAAAAACCTTCGGGGCCTGATGGTATAGAAGATAAGGAAGAAGGAGCCTGCAATAATCAGGTACCGGAGTAAAAGTATGAGGTAGTTATATGCAATGAATTTGCCCATTTCAGAAGGTCATACCTATGCTTAGCGAAGGCATAATAGGAAGCTGGTTTACCCTGGTATCGTATATCCGGTTAACGTAAAAAATGTTTGGCCTGTCCAGTACGTTTATCACGCTTAAATTGAAATGCAGCCCTACGGTTTGCGACATCTGGTATTTCTTGTCGATGCCAACATCAAGCCGCGAGTAGTCGGGCAGCCTCTGGCTGTCGAAGTTACCGTATATAATGCCCAGATTGCCGTTGGAAGTGGTGTAATTGGTGTTTATGTTGTTAAACGGAACCATAGGATAGTAACCCTGTGTAGGCGTAAAAGGGAAACCGGAACCGTAGTTATACCGTATGTCGAACATCCAGCTAAGGTCCTTGCCTGCCTTATAGGATACCACCACATTCAGGTTGTTTCGCCTGTCGAACGGAGGCGGAAAGGAATAAGTGCCTGTCCAGTAGTTAACATAGCCAAGCGAATAGACCGTGTACACCATAAGCCTTTTATAATCGTACTTAATGCTTATGTCTGCCCCGTAAGCCTTGCCCGATTGTATAAGAAAGGGTTTCGACAGGGTATCCGGCACACCCGGAGTGCCGTTGTTGTAAATCTGGTTATAATTAAGAGTGGTGGTTTGAAGAAAGTCTTTGTAATAGGCTTCTACGTTCATCTGAATATATTGTGAAGGATCGAATTCAAAACCTCCCGTAAGGTGATAGGCGCGCTGCAAGGGGTTGTTCACCGTAAAGGCAGCCCCGTTCTGCGGGGTAAAGGTGCCGGGCGTTTCGGAGGTGGGCGGACATGTAAGCTGGGCATAAAACAAATCCACTACCTGCTGTTCGTCAATGGCGGCAATCAGGTTTTGCGAGTATAGGCCGGCTGCCGCTTTAAACCTGAATTTGGAGGTGAAGTTATATTTCATATCAAAACGCGGTTCGGGCGAAAATTGAGTGAGCGAGCCGTAATACTGTAGCCGGAACCCGGGTTCCAATATCAGTTTTTTGTTGTCGCTGGTATATTTCATCTTAACATAACCGTTTATTTCCTGCGAGTTGTAGTTTTCCTTTATGTACAGGTTTTCGGAATTGGTAAAATCGTAATTGGTGGTGGTGCTCGACATTTCAAACCCGTACATAAGATCGGTATTGCCCATGAACTGGGTAAACTTTAAGCCCATGCTGAAGGTGCCAATGGTGCTTGTATCGCCTCCCTGCTGGTTCACCTTGTAATTGGAATAGTCAATATTGCCTTCCATCAGCGAGGTGGTTGATGAGGGTATTAAAATAAAATTTGCACCTACGCCTGCCTGTGTCCAGCCGCCGGTATAAAAATTCGGGTAATTCACATTGTCGGTATAGTTAAAACCGAATACGTTTATTTTACTGCCATTGGGCGTGTTTATGGATACCTTGCCGTAATAGTCGGCATAATTGAACGGTATGCCGTTTCCTGAATCTATCCAGGGATAAATAGCCTTGGAGGTTTGGCTCAAATATGAATTTTTTGCTGAAATGATGAACGAGGCCGATGCCTTATTCGGGTTGTCGTCCACATTTTTGGCAAGGGGGCCTTCCACCAGCGCGTGGGCTCCGAAGGGGCTGGCATCCACTTCTCCCGTTACCTTTTTTTTGTCGCCGTCGCGGGTATGTATGTCCATTATGGCCGATATCCTGTCGCCGAATTCGGCATTAAAACCGCCGGCATATACGGTGGCATCGCTTATAATGTCGCCGTCGAATACCGAAAACAGGCCTATGGAGTGGAAAGGATCATAAATGGTCATGCCGTCGAGCAGCACTTTATTTTGCACCGGCTGCCCGCCCTCTATGTAAATCTGTCCGCCCTGGTCGCCCGTGGAAACCACTCCGGGCAGTATCTGCATATATTGGGCTATCTCCGGCTGCCCGCCAATGGTGGGTATCTGCTCCATGTCTTTAGGAGTAATAACATAGGTAGATACCTGTGTTTCGGTCTGGCGCGCCTGCTGCTGTGCCGAAATGCGCACCTCGGCAAGGTTAACCTTCGATTCCTGCAAATAGAGTTTCTTGGTTAATATCTGCCCTTTTGTAAGGGTAACATTTTCGCTTACGGTGTCGTAGCCCAGGCTTGTTATCATAACCGTATAGTTGGCCGGCGGCAGGTGGGTAATGGCATAATACCCGTTTACATCGGTTACGGCGCCATAAGTGGTTCCTTTCAGATATACAGTGGTAAAGAGCGCCGGCTCGCCTGTTTTATTAAGATAAACAAAACCCCTTATGGTTCCGGTTTGGGCCAAAATGCCGTTTGCTGACAACCAAAAGCAAATTGCCAATAGTATTTTGGTATATAACGTATTCCTCTGTTTCATGTCTATGGATTCCGGCCTTAATTTGAAAAAGGAGGTAAAGATAGAAAATACTCTTAGACTAAAACCAATGCGGGCGTACCGATGTTCCCGCCATCAGATTTATTACCATCAAGGGAATGGGCATATACTTCAGTAATTTTCTTGCTGTTTTTCTGATTGTCTGCGGTTATTTACCCGATAATTTGTTTATCACTTCAAATTCATCATGGCTTACCGGCGAAACCGAGAGCCTGCCTATGCGCACCAGCGCCATATTCTTTAATTTCTTTTCGGCCTTTATCATTTCGAGGGTTACAGGTTTTTTTAATGATTTGAAGGGGACAAGATCCACCGCCACCCACTTTTTATCCTTAGGGTCGGGGTAGGCTTCTTTTTCAACCCGTGCAATGCCCGCAATATGCAGGTTGGTGTTGCTGTGATAGAAAAAAACCTTATCGCCCTGCTTCATCTCTTTCAGGTGAAGGCGGGCCGCATAGTTCCTTACCCCGTCCCAGCAGGTGCGCTTATCTTTTAAAAGCTGCTGCCACGAGTAAACAGAGGGCTCCGATTTTACCAGCCAGAACGACATTAGTTATCAGGTATAATGACGGGTAAAAATACTGATTTTTGTTTCGTCTGTCCGTAAATTAATCATGGATTTTTATATTACGCCTGTCGTAATTTTGAAATAACTACACTATTGGTCGAAAAAATCACTCCAAAAATTTGGTGAATGAACAGAGGCTATATAGGTTTGCACTTTAATACTCATCAATTTATGATAAAATTTACCCCCCCGAAGGGGGGGTCATGATTTCCTACTTTGAGTTGCACACTGAACGTCATTGCGATGAATCCGGCGCAGGCGGATGAAGAAGCAATCTCTGAATATACAACCTTGAGGTTGCACGTCCGGATGCTCCGTTCGGACGGGCTTCGTCTTTCGTCCTTACAATGACGAAAATTGCACACTCCCGATAGCTCTCGGGAGTGAATGTTGCCCGCCTGCCAACGCAGTTCGGGCAGGAATGTTGTATAATAACGGAACGCTGATTGGGTATGATTCTTTATGATTAGAACTGTGTTAATCTGTGGTTTATATTTTTCTCTAATTTCAGGCATAGCTTTGGCTGTCTCGCCATTATTTGGCGGTTGGT
>JABEUT010000087.1 GCA_013044305.1 Bacteroidia bacterium | reverse complement strand
TTGTAATAATGCCTGCAAAGGTGTTCAGGTAATTGAGGAACTGCTGCTGCTGCTGCTGGTCGTCGCCCCAGCCGAAAAGTATCACCTTTTTCATCCATTGCGCATAAGGGGTAGATTCAAAAGTTTGCACCTTGGCAAGGTATGTAGATGCCTGTGCCGTATTGGCTGCCGGTACCCTACCCGTTGCGAGGGCAGGCACCAGCCCTTTGACGGTAAGTCCGGCTGTGAGCATAATGTCGGAAGAAGGCACACCCCACGAAGGCACCAGGTTGTCGGCGTAAGCCATTTTTGCGGTATCCGGCCTCGACAGGTCGGAGTGTATTCCCTTGCCGAGGAGGAGGAGGTATTGGGGCGGGTTGCGCCACTTATGTATGGCATAGCTGCAAAAGTTTCGTATGGCGAGCGGGTCTTTTTCAATGCCGCAGGCAAACTGGTCATACAGCTCTTCAATGTTAGCAAGTACGGCATCATAGCCTGTACTGTTGCGGTACGAGGCATAGTTTTGCGCCACACTCCAAAGCTGCGGATGGCTAATGATCAGGTAGGGAACGCTGCTCCAGTTGGCGGGAACGTATTGTGTAAAAGTTCCGTTGCCTGCGGTACCGGCGGGCATCAGCGAGGTTACATGATATATTGAATCATCGGAAGTAAGATAACATTGTTTCATTGCCCCGCTGTTGGGGATAAGCATTTTGCAGGTTGTGCCGTTTTGGCTTACCAGGATGCGGCGGTGGTTGGTGAGGTCGTAAAAGCGCACCGTATCGGCGTTGTTCACAATGCCTGCGCCCGTTATGTTCAGGAAGGCATAGCCGCCTGCGCCGTCCGCCACACCCATCAGGTATTTACCGTAGCCGCCCAGCTGCGGGAGCTGCGGGTAAAGCGCCGACACATATACGACCGCCGTTATGTTGCCGGTGCTGTTTATCTGCGGGTTGAGCCCGGCCGACAGACTTGCAAAGGTGAGCGATACATTAGGGCTTGAGGCAAGCGCCGCGGCGGAAGCCTGTATCTGCTCTTTGATAAGCGGAAAGGTATCGGAGAATATTGTGTCTATGGCGGCTCCGCCCCAGCTATTGGTAATACTTATGTTGTGGTCGGGGGTGAAACCTGCATCCGATTCTCCGGCAAAAACTGCCTGAATGGTAGCGGCGGGTCCGGCCGAATAAATAAGCGATGGCTTGATGTTGAACTTGTATGTAGCCGAGCCGTTAAGGTCTATTTCCCTGTTGAACCAGCCTTCGGCGCCGGTGTAACGCGGGTCGGAAGCCGTTAGTCCGCCTACAAGGTAGCGCCTGCCGTTGTAATACTCCGAGCTGCCGTAGTTTACCGTCTGCTCCATAAAATACGGAGCGGGGGTAAAACCCGTAAAATTTGTATCCGTCTGTACCGACATTCTCCGGTTGCTTTGCGAGTTGTTCCAGGTAAGGTAGTACACGGCTGTATCGGAAAACAGGCTGTAATAAGGGTTCGGGGTGCTGCCGGAAGTGTATATCAGCGAGTCAATGGCACCGTCGTTGCGCTGTGCGTAAAACTCTATATAGCTGTTACGGTTGAATTTGCCGCCCTGTTCCTGTATATAAATGTATTGCTCCTGCCCGCGGAAGAATATCTGAAAGTTTTTGGGATTGATGGAACCCACTGCTATGCCGGCCTTGGCAAGGGTTGCAGAATCGATGCGGTAAATGCCGTCGGCCACAACCTTGATCTTATAATACTTCTGCGAATAGTTTATCCACTCGTTACCGTAAGCCTGCGCCGACTGTGATTGGTGCAGGCGGGTTTGGGCGCCTGCCCGGGGCGAATGCAGGAGCAGCACACCGAAGCAAATGATACAGAGACCATTAATAAAAGCTAAATAATGATTTCTGTATGGCATTATGCAAATCTGATTGAAAACATGCGCATTAACCAACAAATTTACTAAAAATAATAATGAACAGGCTTTGTGTTGGTAAATAGGCAGCGGATAAGGTTGAAATTCATTTAGAGGATGCATGATTATCTTTCTACCCCAACTCCGAAGGGCTATGAGACAATTTGATTGACATGCCTCATTTTAAAGACCCATTAGGGAAGACAATGATGAAAGAGCCATTGCACACTCCCGATAGCTATGGGGAGCAAAGAAAAATTAAAATGATATTCTAATGATAAACGGCAAGGGCAGTTTGAATTTATTTAATTTCATTGCCATTTGTGTCGTAGTTCCTGGTTGCCCCTTTTACTCCATTTGTATAGGTAATTTCACTTTGAAGTTTTCCGTTCTCATAATACCATTTCACTTCACCATTTATCGTACCATTAGTATATAGGACTTCACCTTCTAATTTTCCACTTTCATAATATTGTTTGGCTAACCCATTATGTTTGCCTTCGCTGCATGGAAATACAACCTTTACTTTTCCATCCTCATAAAATATTTTTTGTAAGCCGTTTGCCTTGCCATCAATATAAGGGGTTTCATAGAATAATTTGCTTTTAGCATATCCCCTTGTAATTCCATAAGGTTTATCCGCCTTATAAACAATTAGTTCATAATTAGATGAGTTGGTATCTTTTGTACTTTTCCAATCTTCATTTTTATATTCTATCCATTTCCCTTCTTTCATTCCGTTTACCACTAAGTTTTTGGCTTCTGCTTTATTGGTAAAGCCACTATCGGGATAAGCTTGCCCAAAAACAGTAAGGGTAATAGAAAAGGATAGTATTAAGACTATATTTTTCATACTTTATTTCTCAAATTTACAACATCTTTTATTTCGATAGTGGGTCAGTTTCAATTTTTAATAAATAAACCGCAAAGTGCGCTAACGAAATGCACGCCAAGTCCCGATAGCCATCGGGAGCAAAGTAAAGGCAAAATGAGGCATTATTGAAAAACTGGCAGTTTATTGTATTAGAATAAATTGTAGCGCAATTATCAAATCATCAAATTACCAAATCACCAAATTATACTCTTATCCCAATAATCAGCACATCGTCCACCTGTTCCTGGTTGCCCTTCCATTGTTCAAATGCTTTGGCAAGGCGGTTTTGCTGACCAAACATACTTAAATTGGTTGTTTTCCCAATGGTTTCAATAAAGCGCTTATACATCAGTTTCTTGCCTTTGTCGCCGCCAAACTGATCGGCATAGCCGTCGCTGTACAAATAAATGATATCGCCTTTGGCGAGTTGCAAAGTATGTGTTGCAAAAGGTGCGTAATTGTCGAACTGGCCTACCGGCTGCTTGTCTGCCTGTACCTCGTGTATCGTTTTTTTATGAAAATAAAGCAGGTTGTTGTTGGCGCCGCTCCATTCGAGTGCCAGTGTTTTTGTATTTATTGCACACAGCGAAATATCCATGCCGTCGTTCACCGATTGCTCGGTCATTCCAAAATGATTCAGCAGTAATTCCCTTGCCTTATCCAGTATTTTACCCGGGCTTGTAAGTTCAAACTCTTTTACGGCACGGCTTAGCAGCGATGAGCAAACCATGGTCATCAGCGCTCCGGGCACTCCATGTCCGGTGCAGTCGGCTGCCGCCACATACAATGTATCATTTACCTGTTCGGCCCAGCAGAAGTCGCCGGATACTATTTCCTTTGGCAGGTGCAGTATGAACGATTCGGGGAATACTTTTCCGATAAGCTGATTGCCCTGTATTAGGGCGTTCTGCAATGACAAGGCATACCGCAGGCTTTCATTCTTTTGTTTTATCAGGTATTCGAGCTGTTCGGTGTATATTTTTTTCCTCGCCTCCGATTCTTTATGCTCGGTTACGTCGCGTGCAATACCGAATATAAGCTCTTCGCCGGGCACAGGCACCGAGCGCCACGCCAGCCATTTTATGCTGCCGTCGGCGCAGCGGTAGCGGTTTTCAAAATCATTCAGGTTGGCTCCTTCCTTAAGCTCATCGTAGGCTGTGTCGGTGTTGTTCTTGTCGTCTTCCACCACAAAGTCTTTGAACGGGCGTAAAAGGAGTTCCTCTTCGGTGTAGCCCAGCAGGGTGGTAAATGATTTGCTCACTTTTGTAAAGTACCCGTTCATGTCGGAAATACACAGCAGGTCGAGAGAAAGGTCGAAGAAACGCTCCTCTACGAGATGACGTTCGTTTGCTCTTATTTTTTCGAGGGTGCGGTTAAGATAACCCTCAAGGTCGTTTGTATTGCGTATTTCGTCAGCTATGGTAGTTATTTCCATGATTTATTTTTTTAGGCGTTAGTAGTAAGGGAAGTAAGGTAACGTTGTATTAAATAAAAGGAATGAATTGGTCGGCTTTTTATATCATAGGCAGTAATGTTTTAATTTTTGTTTTGTATCCTCAATCGTTTTAAATAACAGGTTATTGCAATGCTTTTAAATTTATTGTTCAAATCCGTGCAGGATGTTCTGTTAATTATGTCAGGTAAGTTCCAGCACGAGGGAGCTGGCTCCTCCGCCGCCGTTGCAAACGCCCACTACGCCGCGCTTACCTCCTGTACGTTTCAGCACGCTGATGAGCGATGTAACGGTTCTGGCGCCCGAGGCGCCGAGCGGATGGCCTATGGATACTGCACCGCCGTGCAGGTTG
>JABEUT010000007.1 GCA_013044305.1 Bacteroidia bacterium | reverse complement strand
GATAACTGATCTGGATTGTATTTTTTTAGTTTTTCAATAATAAATTTGTCTAATTCTTTGCTGATCTCTCCCACATTAGGATCAGGATATTGCGTTGTAAATTCAATTGGAATAAAAATTAATGGAATTTTGTTTGGGGTTATATTTGGACAACTTAGTGAATCTGGGCCAGGCCAAGGCAAAGTCCATGAAACTTGCAAAACCTTTGCAAATGCCGATTCCCCCAGTATCATTCCCTGGTTCACGAGTTTTTTTGTAGGTTCAATAAATGGCACATAGCCGAGGTCGTGTAAAAACTTGGTCCAGAAGCGCACATAGAGCAGATGCCCTGTAACGTGCTCTGCCCCGCCTACATATAAATCAACGCTCTGCCAGTAGTTTATGGCTTGCTGTGAGGCAAATTCTTGAGCGTTGGAAGGGTCCATGTAGCGCAGGTAGTACCAGGAGCTGCCCGCCCAGCCGGGCATAGTGGTATACTCGTAATTGTAAAGCTCTTTATATTTCCAATCTTTTGCTCTTGCCAGTGGCGGTTCTCCGGTTACAGTGGGCTTAAAGTTGTCTATTTCTGGCAATACGAGCGGCAATTCACTTTCCGACAAAGGGGTTGGAATTTGAGCCCCCCCTTGGGGGCGGTAGTAAATCGGTATCGGCTCGCCCCAGTAACGTTGCCTGCCGAAGGCGGCATCGCGCAAACGGTAATTTATTCTCCTTGCGCCGATTCCTTTACTTTCGATTTCTTCTATAGCGCGTTTTATAGCATCTTTTACCTCCAGCCCGTTCAAAAAGTCAGAGTTAATGCACTTTCCTTCCTTGGCATCGTAAGAGTCCCCCTGCCCGCCTATAGGGGAGGCAACAAAAGTTCCTTCATTAATCTTCCCTTTTGGGGACGTGGGGGCTTGTATTACAGGTATAATTTCCAGCCCGAAATGCTTTGCGAAGGCATGGTCGCGGGAATCGTGGGCAGGCACGCCCATTACTGCGCCTGTTCCGTAACCCGAAAGCACATAGTCGCCAACCCACACCGGTATCTTTTTACCCGTAAAAGGATGAATGGCGTATGCGCCCGTGAACTCCCCGCTTACGTTTTTTACTTCCGCCTGCCGCTCCCTGTCCGATTTGCTCTTTACCGAATTGAGATATGCCTCAACCTGCTGCTTCCGTTCAGGTGCAGTAATCTGCATTACCAGCTCGTTTTCCGGCGCGAGGGTAAGAAAACTGACTCCAAATATGGTATCCGGACGGGTGGTGAAAACAGAAATTTTCAGTGTTGAATGTTGAATATTGAATTCTAATTTTGCTCCTTCCGACCTTCCTATCCAGTTGCGCTGGGCTTCTTTGATATTTTCGGGCCAGTCGAGCGTATCGAGGTCGTTCAGCAGGCGGTCGGCGTAAGCGGTTATGCGCAGGCTCCACTGCGGCATCAGTTTGCGTTCTACCGGGTAGCCGCCCCGTTCGGAAACGCCGTCTTTCACCTCATCGTTCGCCAATACGGTTCCTAATTTGGGGCACCAGTTCACCCAGGCTTCGCTCAAGTAGGCGAGACGAAAATTCATCAGTATATCGGACTTCGTCTTTTCGTCAAAGTTCTTCCATTCTTCTCCGGTGAAGGCGGGAAGGCTGTCCCTGTCCGAAGATGAGGAAGCAGGATTGCCTTTGTAGCCCTTTTGCCCGAATGCTGCAATAAGTATATCTATGGCTTCGGCTTTACCTGTTTCGGGATTGTACCAGGAGTTAAACAGTTTTAAGAATATCCACTGTGTCCACTTATAAAATTTAGGGTCGGAAGTACGCACCTCGCGGCTCCAGTCGAAAGAGAAGCCAATCTTATCGAGCTGTTCGCGGTAACGTGCAATATTTTTCATGGTAGTAACCGCAGGATGCTGCCCTGTTTCAATGGCGTATTGTTCGGCAGGCAGTCCGAATGCATCATAGCCCATAGGGTGCAACACGTTGAAACCTTTCAACCGCTTGAAACGTGCGAATATGTCGGAAGCTATGTAGCCCAGCGGATGACCTACGTGCAGCCCTGCGCCCGAGGGGTAGGGGAACATATCGAGCACATAATACTTGGGCTTATCTGCGCCGGGTGTTCCCGGGTCAGAGGTCTTGTAAGCTTTCTTCTTCTCCCATTCCTGTCGCCACTTAGCCTCTATTTCCTTAAAGTTGTATTCCATAGTTAACGCCGCAGGGTTGCAAAAATAGAAATTAGAAACGAGTTACAAGAAAAGAACGCCGGAATTGGAAAAGCCATATGCCGTCCGGTCGGGCTTTGCGGAATAAGCCAAAACTTTGTGTCCTTCGTCTGAAAGGATTTATTGCGAATACGCCTTCAGTCAGGATAAATGCCGTACTTACGCCGTTCCCGTTTTCCTTACGGTCTGCTTTTGGATGGTAGGCGCCTTGGTGTGCGTTTTTGATTGCTTCTGCTGCTGGTATTGCGGTTTTGGGGTGTTTTCCGTTTTCACCTCTACTTTGTTTTCGCCTTCCTTTTCAGCTTTGGTTTCCTCAAAGTTGAGCATGTTGGCCTGTTGCAGGATATTGTACCAGCTAATCATTTTGCGTATGTCGGATATATGCACCTTTTCCTTGTCGTAATCCGGTAATACGGTGGCAAAGAAGCCGGTCAGCTCCGCCTCATCGCTTTTGTGGTCAATGGCTGGTCCCTTGTTCTGCTTTTCGCTTATCTTTTTGAACACCTCGGCAAGGGGTAGCTCATTGTCTTTGCAGTAAACGCTTATTGCTTCAAGGGTGTGCACCTTTTGCGCTGCATATACAGGTATCCTCTTCTTATCGGCGAGCGATTCGGCAATGATTCCGTTTTTGGTTTGGGCAATGGTCTTGTATAATCCGTTAATACCCGATACGGCAATGATTTCGCTTAAATTCATGTTTTTTTAATTTAATGGGACAAATATATAAAATGGGAAGCAATTATATATAATTAGGCCGAAATGTTACCTGCATTATCGCGGGCGGCCCATGGTTCTATTGGGTCATGTCGGTTTTTGGGGGCATGGCAGCCACCTTGTGAAGCAGTTCGCGGAAAGCAGGTTTGTCCTTTAATGATACCAGATTTGAATCCGTCTGCATCCTGCTGTAATCGGAAAAACCCAGCTTAACCGCCTCGTTAAGGTAACCTATGGCCTTGTCGCCCTGATTGGCACGGGCGAACATGCAGGCATAGAGGTAATCGTGTTCGGGGTTTGAGGGGTCAACCAGTTTGTATAGCTCCAGAAAATGCGATGTGGCGTCGTCGTTGTATGCTTTAAATGCCTGCGAGGCGCCCATATAAGTGGCGAGACTCATATAGTTCAGCAGCCTTTTATCCTCCATTGCCTCCGGCGATGACGAATCTGTTTTAATAGCTTTACGCATTCCTGCCACAGCTTGTTGCCACCAAGCCATATCTTTATCCGACAGGGCATTTATCAGTTGCTGCTGGTCTGTCATTTCCTGCCTTTCGGCTTGGGCTTCTCCCGCAAGGTACTGTGCCAGGGCATCCGATTTCTCCACTCCTGCAATTCTGGCGTTTATATCCGATAAGTCCATCAGGCCGGTGAGGTAGTTTACCATTTTTTTGCAGGTGAGATACTCCTGCGGCGTGTTTTTCTTTTTTTCAAATGCATTTGCTTCTTTAAGGAAGCTGTCATAAACGGCTTTTACAAGAGAGTCGTTCTTTGGAATAAAGTGCATTTTCATTGCATTTACATCCAGCCACCTGAAGGCATCCTCTTCGGTACCCATGGGCGCCCACTGGTGCGTGCCCTTAAATACGATGAGCTGGTGAGGAAGTGGCGAGGCGTCCAGGGCCTTATCCAGCATCTTCATATCGGTCAGGTGAAAATCGTACTCACCCACAAGACCAATAAAAGCAAAGGGGGTGTTTATCTGCGGATTCTTTACCGGGAAACCGCTCCCGCATGCTATCACACCGGCTACCCCGCCGTCGTTCAGGGTTATAGAACTGGCTACCAGCGCTCCGCCGGAAAAGCCGGAAGTGTAAATCCTGTTGTTATCAATGGAGAGGCGCTGCCAGGTATCCTGCATGAACGACTGCGCCAATTTTTCGGTAACACTGAATTGCATCCCGTTTTTGGAATTGTAAGAGCCGGCAAGGATGTATCCATAACGGTCGGCGAGACCTTTATATAATTTCAGGGGCAGGTCGCCGTGCCCGTGCGGGTCGAAGAAATAAATCACAGGGTATTTTTTAGCTTTACTGTATGAAGGAGGCAGGTAAACTGCATACTTAATTGTTGCATCAGACGAGGCATATACTGTATCGGTCAACCCGACGGCAATAGGCGTAGCAGGGACGGGGGCGCTTTTTACCGTATCGGCGTTTTTTACCTGTACTGCAGATGATACATTGGCTGTGTTGGTCTGGTGGCTGCATCCATACACAGGTAAGGCGATGGTTAG
>JABEUT010000086.1 GCA_013044305.1 Bacteroidia bacterium | reverse complement strand
GGTGTGTGAAGTGCATCAAAATTTATTGAGAACTTTTCAACAGGCATAAAAAAATACAATACGATTTAATAACTTCGCAATTCCAAAAAAAAATACCAAAACCGCTTTTCCGGCCACCATCCATATTCGCTAATTCTCCATTTTCATGCCAGAATTCTCCCATCTGCACGTACACACCAAATATTCCCTGCTCGACGGGGCCTCGCAGATTCCGGCACTGGTAAAAAAGGTGAAGGAAAATGGCATGAAGGCAGTGGCAATTACCGACCACGGCAATATGCTGGGCGTGCCTGAATTTTGCGCCGAAGCCGATAAAATGGGTATCCTGCCCATAGTGGGATGCGAGTTTTACATTGCACCCCGCGGCAGGTTTGATAAAAGCAAAGCTGAAGGCGACGATGAACGCAATTACTACCACCAGCTGCTGCTTGCAAAGAGCCCTCTGGGATACAAGAACCTGTCGAAGCTCTGCTCACTCGGCTTCCTTGAAGGCTTTTATTATAAACCCCGCATAGACAGGGAACTTATTAAACAATACCGCGAAGGGCTAATAGCAACCACTTCGTGCCTTGCAGGCGAAATACCCCGCACCATACTGGCCAAAGGCGAAGAAGCCGGCGAAAAAGTGTTCAAGGAATGGCTTGATATTTTCGGCGACGATTATTATATAGAGCTGCAACGCCACGGAATTGAAGAACAGAACATATGCAACGAATTGCTGATAAAATGGAGCAAAAAGCATGGCGTAAAAATTATAGCCACGAACGATGTGCATTATGTTGATCTGAAGGATGCCGAGGCGCAGGACATCTTGCTTTGCATACAAACAGGGAAAGATTTTGAAGACCCTCGCCGCATGCGTTTCGACAACGACCAGTTCTTCCTTAAGACTACCGCTGAAATGGAGTCCATCTTTAAAGAAGTGCCCGAAGCGCTTGACAATACCGGGGAAATAGTATCGAAAATAGAGCCCATAAAACTGAAACGGGACATACTGCTGCCTATTTATAAGCTGCCCGACGGGTTTACCGATGCCAACGAATACCTGAAGCACCTCACCCTTTCCGGTGCAAAAACAAGGTATCCTGAAATGACGGAAACCGTGCGCCAGAGAATAGACTTTGAACTGGAAGTGATACGGAAGATGGGCTTTGCCGGCTATTTTCTTATTGTGCAGGATTTTGTGGCTGCGGCCAAAAAATTAGATGTATGGGTTGGCCCCGGACGCGGCTCGGCGGCTAGTTCTATAATAGCCTACTGCACCGGCATTACCAACATCGACCCGATTGCATACAACCTGCTCTTTGAGCGCTTCCTGAACCCGGAGCGCATCTCCATGCCCGACATCGACATTGATTTCGACGACAAGGGTAGGGACAAGGTTATACAATATGTGGTGGACAAATATGGAAAGGAGCGTGTGGCGCAGATAGTAACCATCGGAACAATGGCTGCCAAAAGCGCAGTACGCGACGTAGCACGGACCCTCAAAGTACCTTTGAAGGATGCCATGCGCCTCGCCAACCTGATACCCTCCCGGGCCGAAACCCTTCAGGATGCCATTGCGCAGGTAAAAGAACTGTCCGATATAAAGAACGAGACAGGCACACCCCTGTCCAAAACCCTGGCCCTCGCCGAGGTGCTCGACGGAACCGCACGGCAGACAGGCACACACGCAGCAGGCATTATTATAGCCCCCGACGACCTGAAGGAATACCTGCCTGTGTTCACACAAAAGGATTCACCGCTGCTTGTAACCCAGTACGAAGGCAAGTATGTGGAATCGGTAGGGATGCTTAAAATGGATTTTCTCGGGCTGAAGACACTTACCATACTGAAGGACACCATCTCGATTATTGAACGGACAAACGGTGTAAAAATAGACCTTGACCAAATACCGCTTGACGATAAAAAAACCTTTGAACTGTTCCAGCGGGGCGAAATGATAGGCATCTTCCAGTTTGAGTCGCAGGGTATGCAGCAGTACCTTCGGGAACTTAAGCCAACCAATATAGAAGATATAATAGCCATGAATGCTTTGTACCGCCCGGGACCGATGGACGATATACCGGCATACATAGCCCGCAAAAACGGAAAAGAAAAACCGAGGTCGTACCATCCCATTGCCGACAAAGTGCTCGAATCCACGTTCGGGGTAATTGTGTATCAGGAGCAGGTGATGATCATTTCGCAGGGAATGGCCGGATTCACTAAAGGCCAGGCCGATGTGCTCCGTAAAGCGATGGGGAAAAAAGACATGGCGCTCATCGAAAAGCAAAAAGTGGATTTTGTGAAAGGCTCCATGGCGAAAGGGGTTCCGGAAAAAACTGCCTCCGAGTTGTTCGATAAAATGGCCAAATTCGGCGGCTATGGCTTCAACCGTGCCCACGCAGCCGCATACTCCATACTCGCCTACCAAACCGCCTACCTGAAAGCCAATTTCCTTCCCGCTTTTATGGCTGCAGAACTAACCAACAGCATGGACGAAATAGAAAAGCTTACCTTTTTTATAGACGAATGCCGGAAAATGGGACTTACCGTTCTCGGCCCCGACATCAATAAAAGCGAGCATAGTTTTTCCGTTACATCCAACGGCGAAGTTAGCTTCGGGCTGGGTGCGGTAAAAGGTGTAGGCGAAGCTGCCGTTGCAGCCATGGTTGAGGAAAGGGAAAAGAACGGACCATTCCACGACGTATTCGACCTGATGAGCCGTATTAATCTGCGGAGCGCAAATAAAAAAACCTTCGAAAGCCTGATCATGTCCGGTGCGCTGGATGCTTTCGGAATTACACGTGCGCAGTATTTCTTCGCAGAAAACGGAAGAGACACCTTTCTGGAAAGTTTGCTGCGATATGGCGCTGCAGCCCAGAGCCTGAACAGCGACAGCCAAAACTCATTGTTCGGCGCTGAATCAGGCATGACGGTATCAAAGCCCAAAGCGCCCGAATGCCCGGCATGGAGCAGGTTAGAACTTATTAACAAAGAGAAGGAGGTAGCAGGATTTTACATTTCCGGTCATCCGCTCGATGATTTTAAATTCGACCTGGAACAGTTTTGCAAAAGCAAAATTTCTTCCCTCCACGACCTGAACCCGCTTAAAGGAAAAGAAATAGCCCTGGGTGGACTTGTAATAGACGCCCAGCACCTTACAGCCCAAAACGGAAACCTGTGGGGCACCTTCACCATTGAGGATTTTTCGGGCAGCATTGCCCTGAAACTCTTCAAGGAAAACTACCTGAAGTGGAGGCACCTGCTTGTACCCGGCACATTCCTTTACATTAAAGCCAAGGTGGAATCATTCAAAAACGACGGGCAATTGGAAATAAAACCAACAGGCATTGAATTGCTCGCCGGCATCAGGGAGAAGCTCGTAAAAAGCCTTACCCTCACCATCCCCCTGCACGATGTAAAAGAAGAATCCATAAGAAACATACATGATATGGTAAGCGCCTATCCCGGCAACTGCTCCCTGAAAATAAATCTTTTTGACACCGATGGCAATATGTCGGTAGAACTTGTTTCGAGAAGGATAAAATTGGAGCTAAGCAATGAACTGCTGAAACAACTGGAGACGATGAACGGGATAAACTTTAAGCTGAATTGAGTTAAATAAACGAAACTGGGGTAGCGGTTCAGTTTGCTTGTAGGTTATTCATACCCCACTGGGGTAAAATGTTAATAGCCCCGACCTTCAGGTCGGGGTATATGGCGCCCTCACCCCTTACCCCTCTCCCATATTGGGTGAGGGGCTGGGGGAGTGGATTGCTATAATTACCCCGCCTTAAAAGGCGGGGCGATTGATATTTAACTCCTTTGGAGTTAAAATTTCAAATTGAGCCACTACCGAAACTGGATTTTTTTATAAAAATAGCGCGCTTACGCCAAATCATTTATCTTTGACTTCTTCCTCAACCCTAAAAATCAAACTGTTTATATGAAACAAAGCAATATCCTTAAATTTAAAATACTTTTCTGGTGCATGATACTTTTTTCCATGCCGGCACTTACTAACGCACAGTGCCTTCAGCAAGGAACCGACATTTTCGGTGTTGGAATACGTTTGGGTATTTATAATACCAGCATCACCGAGCTAAATCCGCCCGCCGGCGCAACGAACACCACCGGCACAGGCAGGGCAGGCGATGTAATTTATCCGTTCTCATTCGACCGTGCCATAAGCGACAGGATTACGGTTGGCGCACAATTCAGATATAATTCATTTATTATAGGCAAAGACACCTCGGCACAGCAACTGAACGTGGCATGGGGGATAGACGTTTGCCCCGAAGCGGCGTTTCATTTTGTACGCACACAGCATACCGACTTGTATATTCAGTTGGATGCCGGCTATGCATATATCAAACTTGCCAATACAAACATTAACAATCAGGGAGTGTTTACGGCGAGCGGCATTGCCTATGGCCTGGAACTCGGTGCGCGCTTTTATATAGGAAACCATGTTGGTATCGCGCTGAACCTTGCTTATTCGGGCTACGATTACCCAAGCGGCACTATGGAAGGCGGCGGCAGCACCCAGAATTTCAGCTTGCTTTTTACCGGCACCACCTACGGTATAGGCTTATGTTACAGATGGTAGCAGTATAATAAGGCAAGATATTTTTCAGGATCCTTTTTAGCGGCAGGAAAAAAATTATTTCAACCGAACAGGTTGTATTTAAATATACACCAAAAGGCTCTGAATCCATCCTTCCAGTTTATTTTTTTCCCTTCCTTATAGGTTCTTCCATAATAGGATATACCTACTTCATAAATTCGTATCCCCGGTACACGGGCTACCTTGGCTGTAACTTCGGGTTCAAAGCCAAAGCGGTTTTCCTTTAATTCAATCTTCTTAATAATATCTGCTTTAAAAAGTTTGTAGCAGGTTTCAATATCGGTGAGATTAAGATTAGAGCACATGTTGGAAAAAAAGGTAATAACTTTATTTCCTATCGAATGCCAGAAGAACAGAACACGGTGCGGGTTTTCGCCCATAAACCTCGACCCGTAAACCACATCGGCAAACCCCTCCATTACAGGGGTTAGAAGGCGGTTGTATTCGCGGGGGTCGTATTCGGTATCGGCATCTTGTATGATTAAAAAATCGCCTGTCGCTCTTTTTATACCCTCGCGGATAGAATACCCCTTTCCGCTGTTCCTGGCATTATGGAAAAGCTGAATATCTACAGGAGACGACCGTATTTTTACCGACTCTATATATTCCTCGGCTACCTGCCGCGTGTTATCCGTTGAGGCATCATTCACTATTATAATCTGCTTACCTATGCCAAAATTCAGTGAAACAGCCAGCACCTTGTCAAGGATGGCTTTGATGGTAGCCGCTTCGTTATAAGCAGGAATAACTATGGACAACGTAAGTGGCATGGCTTATAAAATATTGAATAACAGTAAGGGGATGATACAAAGATAAGGCAATTTGCACAGCACCAATTCTTCATTGCAGAAATCTATATCTTTGCCGCCCTGATATCAGGAGAGTTGTCCGAGTGGCTTAAGGAGCACGCCTGGAAAGCGTGTGTATCCGAAAG
>JABEUT010000085.1 GCA_013044305.1 Bacteroidia bacterium | reverse complement strand
ATATCGGGAGACACCATACCCATGGTAACCATTGAAGACGGCGCCAAGGCGCTGGAAGCAGCTTACAAGGTGATTGAAAAGATAAACTTCATTCATGAATAACAGGCACACAGCCTCCCATTCCGCCCTGTGGCGGAGGATAATGAACCGCTGTACGGGGGGGCTTCTGTTTTCCTTATCAGGCATGGCTTGCCTGGCTCTTTCTTCATGCCAGCAACTGTCGCCGCCGCTGGTGATACCCGCATACGGGCATGTTGACAGCATATCGTACCGCTTCGACACCCTGCTGCAAAGCGAAAACAGCCGATGGGCGGGCATTACCGACGCCTGGGTGTACCTGGATGACAACCCGGTGGGCGCCTTTCAGATGCCCTGCACCTTCCCCATGATAGCAAGCAACGGTATGCATACCATAAGCATTTATCCGGGGATAATGATGAACGGCACCGCCGACACCCGCGCCAAATACCCCTTTTACACCTATTATACCGTAAACGTAAACCTTACACAGGGCAAAACCACACGGTTCAGCCCCACCTGCACCTACACCGCCTTTACGCACTTCGCCTGGCTGGAATACTTCAGCAACGGCTGCTCCATAACAAGCAAAAACCTGGTGAGCGATACCGTAATGAACAGGGTGGTTACAGGAGGCTTTCCGTGCAAATACTACGGAGCGGCGGTACTCGACAGCAACAACCCGGCCCGTTACCAGAGCCTGTACCAGGGCGTGTCGGACACCATGACCCTGCCGAAAAACAATACCCTTCCTGTATATCTTGAACTGAACTACAACTGCAGCGGGGGCTGCCTTGTGGGGCTGTATGCCAGCGTGAGCGGCAACGCCCTCGGCTACCAGCTGCCCGCTTCGGCTTTTCTGATGCCCACCGGCGGCACCTGGCAGAAAATATACATCAACCTGGAACCCATGATATCTTCCAACCCGAACGGAGAGCCCTTTAGTGTGTACTTTGCAATGTACCGCAACCCGGGAAGCACACAGGGCTACTTATATCTCGATAACATTAAACTTGTGTACTGAAAACGGTGAACCGGAAAAAAGAAATAGCCAAATACCTTGCGGCCGACTTTATAGCCTCGGCGCTGGCATGGGCCTTGCTGTGGTGGTTCCGCAAATACCATATAGAATCGGTAAAATACGGGATAAGGGTTCCCTTTGAGCCCAACGCCAGATTCTATGCCGCCCTGGCTATTATCCCCCTTTTCTGGATAAGCCTTTTTGCACTTGCGGGGTTATATACCAATGTATTCCGCAAATCGCGCCTGGCCGAACTCAAGCAGTTGTTCGTATCCATCCTCATAGGGGTAATCATACTCTTTTTCACCCTGCTGGTAAAAAATGTAATTGTCGATTTTCATTCGTATTATGAGTCGAGCGGCTTTTTGTTCGCCATGCAGTTTTTGTTGTGCGCCGGCGCGCACATGATCATCACCTCGCGCACCAACAACAAAATACACAAGCGCATCATCGGGTTCAGAACCATACTTGTGGGGAGCAACCAAAAGGCAAACCACCTGTTTGAGGAAATGGAAAGGCAGAAGCAATCGGCCGGCAACATGTTTATAGGCTTTGTGCATGTAAACGGCGGTGCGGAAGAGGAACAAAGCAGCAACAAGCAGCAAGACCCGCGTGCCGGCTTCTCGGAGGCGCTGAACAAGAACCTGCCCCACCTCGGCGAGTTCGACAACATACGCGAGGTGATAACAAAAGAGAAAGCCGAAGAGGTGATCATAGCCATTGAATCGTCGGAGCATAAACACATTGAACGGATAATAAACACCTTGTGCGACTGCAGGGTACTGGTGAAGATAATACCCGATATGTACGACATACTTACAGGGTCGGTGCGGTTTTCTTCGCTTATCGACGCCCCGCTCATTGTGGTGTCGCCCGATCTGCTGCAGCCGCGGCAGAAGTTTTTCAAGCGTGCCTTTGATATAGTGATGTCGCTTTTCTTTCTGCTCGTTTTGTCGCCCGTTTACCTGCTGATAGCCGCCATATTAAAATTCTCCTCCCGCGAACCCGTTATATACAGTCAGGAGCGAATTGGGCTGCATGGCAAGCCGTTTACGATATTCAAATTCCGCAGCATGGTTAAAGACGCCGAGAAAAACGGGCCTGCCCTGTCGAAGGCAGGCGACAGCCGGATTACGCCATTGGGCAGATACCTGCGCAAGACGAGGCTCGACGAACTGCCCCAGTTTTACAATGTTCTGCGCGGCGATATGTCGGTGGTTGGTCCGCGCCCCGAACGGAAATTTTTTATAGACCAGCTTGTGGCCCTTGCGCCACATTACCGTCACCTGCACAAGGTTAAACCCGGCATAACCTCATGGGGGCAGGTAAAGTACGGCTATGCCGAAAACATTGAACAGATGCTGCAACGGATGGAATACGACCTGATATATATTGAAAACATATCGCTGCTGCTCGACCTGCGCATACTCACATATACCATACTTATTGTTCTGCAGGGAAGAGGGAAATGAAAGATGTTTTATGAAAGCAGGAAAAAACAACCGCGATATTGTGATCTGGCTTCTGTCGGGCTGCCTGCTGATATGGGCCATGGTGGTGGTGGGCGGCATAACGCGGCTCACCCATTCGGGCTTGTCCATAGTCAACTGGTCGCCGTTCGGTAACTTTCCGCCGCATACGCCGGAGCAGTGGCAGGCTGCATTCAGCGCCTACCAGACATCGCCGGAGTTTAAGCTGGTGAACAGTTATTTTTCGCTCAACGATTTCAAGTCAATATTTTGGTGGGAATACATACACCGCACCATAGGCAGGATTATAGGCATGGTGTTTTTTGTGCCGTTCCTTTGGTTTCTGATAAAAGGCAAGGTAAAAGGGACACTGTTGGTTAAACTTATTGCCATACTCGCCCTCGGCGGATTGCAGGGCATGCTGGGCTGGTACATGGTAAAAAGCGGCCTGGTGAACGAACCCCGCGTAAGCCACCTGCGCCTTGCCGCGCATCTCATTACCGCATTCGTTACCTTCGGGTTTACCTTTTGGGTGGCGCTGGATATAATATATTCCGGCAGCGATGATGAAGCAGTTATAGAAACCGCAGGCGCAAAAAAATGGGCATACACGCTTCTTTTCTTCGTAGTAATGCAGATACTATACGGGGCCTTTACGGCAGGTTTGCGGGCAGGGCAGTTCGATCCCACCTTCCCGAAAATGGGCAATTACTGGATAGCGCCCGAAGTAACCGCCCTTACTCCCTGGTGGACCAACTTTGTGAACGGCATTGCCGGCGTGCAGTTCATACACAGGTACAATGCCTATGTTGTGGTAGCGCTTGTACTCGTATTGTGGTTTAAACTGCGCCGCGCCAAAAGCAGCGTATCACTAAAGCGGGGAGCAAACTTTTTGGCCGGCATGGTACTGGTGCAGTTCCTGCTTGGGGTATTCACGCTCGTTTATTCCGTTCCGGTGGTACTGGGCGTGCTGCACCAAACGGGCGCCTTTCTGCTCTTTGCCTCGGTGCTGTATGTGCTGCACAGGCTTAACAGCCTGCAAGGCAGGGCTGCCTGAAAGCATTTCTCCGTTCATACATCCGCCGGATGGCAATGTTAAGAAACTGTTTAAAATTTATTTCATCTTAAAAAACCACCTGCTTTGCAGGTGGTAATGTTCTGATGGCTTTGCCTTATCT
>JABEUT010000084.1 GCA_013044305.1 Bacteroidia bacterium | reverse complement strand
GTTTCATTTCCACTATCTTTGGACACTGAATTAAAAAAGCGAAGAGTTTAAAACAAGTCTCAAGAACAAAAAAAATTATGGCTGGAAACAGAACATTTACTATGGTAAAGCCCGACGCTATGGCGGCAGGCAACATGGGGAACATTTTACAGAAGATTGAACAATCGGGCTTCAGGATAGCAGCCCTGAAAGTTACAAGGCTGTCGCATGCGCAGGCAGGCGCCTTTTACGAGGTGCATAAGGAACGCCCCTTTTACGGCGAACTTGTAAAGTACATGTCATCGGGGGTTATTGCGGCTGCCATACTTGAAAAAAATAATGCCGTGGAAGACTTCCGCAAGCTGATTGGCGCAACCGACCCTGCCAAAGCCGAAGCCGGAACCATCCGTAAGCTGTATGCCAAATCAATTCAGGAGAATGCCGTACACGGCTCCGACAGCGATGACAACGCAAAAATAGAAGGCGGCTTTTTCTTTTCGGCCCTGGAGCAGTTCTAGTAGAACTTGCCTAAGTGGCTCACCAGGCCTGCGTTTTTGGCAAGGGCGTCGTACGCGTCATATTCTACGCGGCGGCGTATTACATCCTGCTGCTGTGCCTGAACATACCTGAAATCGAGGGCTGACGGGGAAGCCGATAAAGAATCCACACGGATAATAAATACTCCCGATTCGCCTTTGAACGGCTCCGAAAGGGTTTGCGGTTTTATTCCCGACATTACTCCGAGCAGAGCATCTTCAATACCCAGGCCGGGTACTGTATGAGTATCAAAACTGATGTGCATGGCGGTTTGGGGCTGCACTCCCAGCTTCTGCGCCACATCCCCTATGCCGGATGCTCCCTGTGCCGCCGATTTCATGGAGGCGATAAGCTTTTGGGCTTTAAGTTCCTGCAGCGCCAAAGGCCTTACCTCATCCTTTACCTGATCAAAGGGCGCGGTTCCGCGCGGGGTAATTTGTTCCAGATGCGCTACGAGATAGAGGTTGTTGCCACCGTCAAAAACACCCGAAACGTCGCCCTGTTTTGCCTGAAACGCCCAACGTATAAGCTCCTTAGGGTTGTCTATGCCGGGCACTTTTTCGTCATTTTCCTTCAGGTCGGCTACACGCTTATTCATGTCGCCGGCTGCTTTTTCAAACATTTCGGTTGAGGGATGCTTTCCTGAAAAAGAGCTTGCAAGGGAAAAAACACTGTCGGTGGTTTCGCGGCTTGGGCCTATTTTTTTCACTATTACGCCTACCTGATAGTGTTTTGATTTATCGTTTTCATCTTCCACATATATAAGGTGGTAGCCGTAGGGCGACTTTATCTCGAGTATGTCTCCCTTATTGGCTGCAAAGCAAGCTTTGTCCATTTCAGGAAGCAATTTGCCCTGTGTGAACCACCCGAGGTCGCCGCCTTTTTGTGCGCTCTCCTGATCCTGCGAGTACTGGTGGGCGAGCGAGGCAAAATTATCGGGGGTGATAATCTTTTTAATGCTGTCGGCCATAATTTTGGCTTTGGAGAAATCGCCGCCTTTGTCGGCCGGGAAAATAATATGAGCCACCTTAACCGAGTCAGGCATTTCCTCCACGCCTATCAGCTTGGCTATGCGGTACTCGTTATTTTCCTTATACGGGCCATAAACGAAGCCCGGAGCCGAACTGCACATGATAGAATCTATGGATTGGGGCAGATCGCCGTGTTTGTAGTATTTTTTATCGAAGGAATGGTTGTCGGACTTATCGACAATAAAAATGGAATCGTCGCCTGCTTTCAGCTTCCTGAACGCGCTTGCAATCGAATCCACATCTTTTTGCAAATCACTCATGTCTCTGGGGGTGGGGTCGGCGCGGAAGGTAACATAGTCTACCTTTGTGGTCTTTTCATCCTGATTGAACTCATACAAGTGCCTGTTGTACCACGATTGCATATCCTGATCGGTAAGCGTTACGGAATTATCGGGCAGGCTGCTGTATTTTTGAAGCACATAGCTGATGTTGTAAAATTTGGTTGCATCTTCCGTTTCCTGTTTCGCTTCGGCATCGGTAACAAACAAGCCGTTGCGCAGCAGGTCGAAATATTTGTTGCTTAGCTGGTGTTCCCTTATTTCATTTTCCCTAAGCGTCCACATGGCCAGTTCCTGTTCGGTTTTCATTTGCTTTACGTAAAGCACCACCTTGTTCATATCAAGGCCGCCTGTTCTGGGGTCTTGCAGTCCTTTATATATCTGTCCGGTATTGGGGTCGGTAAAAGCTTCAACAATTTCGGGTGCGGGGTGCTTGCCCAGCATAAGGTCGGTAAGTTCGCTGTCGGTAACTGCAATGCCCAGCATCTTCATTTGAGGGCCCAGCAGCATCTTGTTAACCATCTCCTCATAGGCTCCCTGTACGGTATTGTTGTAGGTTCCGTTGTCGAGGGCTTCGGTTCCTTTGGCGGTTTTTTCAATGCTTAGCATCTCCTCCACCTTATTGTTCAGGTCCTTGTAGTTCAGTTTTTTGCCGTTGACGGTTGCCACGGTGTTCTCGTTGCCGCCGCCGAAGAAAAACCTGCCCGAAGTAAGGGCGTCTTCCAGCACGAATATTACCATTGATGCTCCGATCAGCAGGACAAGCAGGCCTGCCCTTTTACGGATACTCTCCAATACGCTCATTTTTGTTTATTTAAGGTTTGCAAAGATAAAATCTTTTTTTAATAGCAGTAGCGTAACAGAATGAGGTAGCGGGGTCAGCTTGAAATTAATTTTACGGATGCTTTATTGAGCCACTACCCAATGATGGTGTACGTTCGGCTTGTTTTACCGTGCAATGGCTTAATTATGTAAAAATTATTTATACACAATTTAAGGAAAAGATACCTGGGT
>JABEUT010000006.1 GCA_013044305.1 Bacteroidia bacterium | reverse complement strand
TTATTACAGGAACCGGAAGTGGTTTCACCTTGACTGTAATGGTAGTATCTGACTGGCAGGAGCCATTTTTTGCGGTAAGGGTGTAAGTTATTTGAGCCGGCGGCGCGACGCGGATACTTGATGTGCTTGCTCCATTGCTCCACAGGTATTTAACGCCGCCGCTGCCTGTAAGTGTTATGGTATCTCCTTTGCAGACGCTGTCGGGTCCCGATATTTTGGCAATTACGTTGTGCACCACAACGGTTACAAAACTTGTATCGGTCTGGCAGTTGCTTGTAGTAAGAAAATAGGTGGCATTTACATTCGGTTTTACATAAATGGAGTCGTGTGTAGAGCCTGTGCTCCATTGATAGGTAGAGTTTGTGCACAAACTTACAAACAGAAGGGTGCTGTCGCCGGGGCAGATGGTATCTTTACCGTATATTTTCGGCACTATTGAATACTTTGAAACAAACGAAGTAGCATCGCCGTTAAATCTTTTTACAGTATCGTTGCCTATTACGAGGGTGGCGGGTGATGCCAGGTCGCCAGCAAAAATAATGCGGTTAAGACTGTCGGTGGCAAGGGCGTTGGAAAAATAGACATTGCTCTGGTTGTTGAACGCCATTCCGCTGAATGCAGTGCCATTTGAATCGAGCCGGACGATGTAGGTGAAGGCTTGGTTAAGGTTGATATTTGAGCCCGGAGTTTCTACATTTACGCAACCAACCGAAAAAGTATCGGAGCAAAAACCCGACCAATAGACATTGCGGCACTTGTCGGTTGTAATAGACGATTCAACTATAGTGCAGATTTGCGGTTGTGAAATGGGGCGGCAGCAAACAGCCCAAAGTGGTTTACCTAAATGGTTATATTTGGCAAGCATAGAATTGGAGCAATTATTGCCTCCATAAGGGTCTATTATAACTGATGGTCCGATATTTAGCGATGCATTAGTAAATTGCGAGGCGATATAAACATTATTGCTTTTATCAACTGCAAGCGGGGTAGGGCATACCGACCCTGGAGTAGTGCCAATGCTTATTGCCCACATCGGCGCTCCGGCCGGGCTGTATTTTGCCATATAAACTTCTGCTACAGGCTGGTTTAGGACATAAGAGCCAAATGTACACTGCCCGGTATAGTTACCCGATACGTAGCAACAGCCGCTGTCGTCAACTGCACATGCCAGGCCTAAAGTAGTTGCACCGGCGGCAAGGGTGGGCTGCACCGCCCACAGAACGGTGCCCGCAGAGTTGTATTTAGCGAGAAACATATTTTGTGCGGCTGCCGTGAGCGTATAGGTGCCAAATACCACCGTGCCGGTAAAATAACCTGCTACAAAAATGTTGTTGTTGGTATCGGTGGCTACGCCGTATGCCAGACTTTGCGACGTGGATGACGGGCTTTTTGCCCATTGTACATTGCCGTTTCTGTCGTATTTCACAAGGTACGCTGCCGAGGTTGCACCGTTTGCATTCAGGTGCACGGCTCCAAATGCTATTGAATCGCTGAAATAACCTGCTTCAACTACATTAATCTGCCTGTCGCAGGCAACGCTCATACCATATACCGATGCTCCACCGGTAAGCGCCTTATCGTTTCTTGCCCACTGCGGAGCGCCTGCGGTATTGTATTTAACGAGAAAATCTGTTTGTATTCCGGTGATACTCAAGCCCAGATTGCCAAATGCCACCCTCGAACTGCCACTCGCATAACCTGTATAGTATACATTGTCTGTCCGGTCTGTGGCGGTAAAACTTGCATTTTCTATGGCGCTGTCTGCCTGCCTTACCCAGTACCAGTTTACCTGACCAATGGCGATATCAGCGCTAAAAAAAAGCGACAGGAATACCGGAAGTGCCAGCGCAAGTCTATAGGAATTTGCAAGGTTCAAAAGTAAAGCTCCTTTGAACTGTAAATTGCGAATGATATGTTTCAAATAATTGGGGCTTGTAAAGTTTCCCATCTCTTAAAAATGAATTGCTTAATTATATGGCAAAGGTATAAAATAAATTGAATAAAACATTAAGACGTTTTATATGGCACACATCATGTTTCTGACGGAGTTTTTACATGTAAATTCATTATATTTGCAAAACAATAAAATTACAAAAACCATGAAGAAGATATCTACTTTACTGCTTACATTAAGCAGCTTGTCGCTCATGGCGCAGATACCTAACCCAAGCTTTGAAAACTGGACTTCGGGCGCACCGAATGGCTGGACAGTCACTTCTAATCCTGCGAGCACTACAGTTACTGAATCGAATAATGCCCACCAAGGTACGCATGCCTTAACGCTCAATGTAGTTTCCTTAGGCGGTCCATCCACCGTTGGTGGAGCCGTGCAATCAGGAGGCAAGTCAGGTTATTTTCTCAATACAGGCAATTATCTCACAGTAAAAGGATGGTATATTTTAAGTCTTGCCAACAGTTCTGATCAACTGCTAATGTATGCCGGCACCAAATGCAGCGGCGGTATTAACAGTGCGGGCGCCAATAGTTTTTTCATTGATTCAAATACGGCGGTATATAAGGAGTTCAGCATAGCCCTGAATTACACCAACGGCTGCACGGCAGATTCTATGACTATTGGTTTTGAAATAGTCAATTTTTCTACCTTCAACCCTGATATTAACTCATGGGCACTAATTGATGATCTTTCGCTTGGTGTGGTAAGCGCCGTCGATGAACCGGGCAATCAGGTCAGCCTGGAGGAAGCATATCCCAATCCGGCAAGCATACAATCCAACATTATTTATTCTATTCCGGGCAGTGCCACGGTTTGTGTGGGGCTGTATGACATAAGCGGAAGACTGGTGGAACCCTTGCTGAATAATTGCCGTCAATCTTCAGGAAGGTATAAGATTCCGGTAAATGTTAGCACCCTTGCCAACGGGGTATATGTTTACAGGGTTTCGGTAAATGGCGAAGTGTATTCCCAAAAGCTTATTGTGGAAAAATAATCCCGGATATGGTCGGGCAGCAGAGCTATATTGCCGATTGGAAACTCGGTGGGGCATAAAAGCGCCACGCCTTACAAATGTTGTTTGCTGCTAATATAGCGGATAAAAAAGCAAGGAAAGTACCATGCAGATAAAGCCAGCCACCAGTCCATATGCAGCCGGTGAATACTCCGATAACAGGCACTTTGCTAAGCAATATAAGGGGTTGCCGTGGCTTACTTTTTGGCTGAAAGTGGGCATTGGTTTTGCCTGTGCATACATCAAACTCTGGTACACCATCCTTGTAAAAAAATGTTCATACGGACCATTTAAAGGGGAATTCGGTCATTTCCTGGCACATAATCTGCCATTTCTGATGTATCTGCATATCAAGGGGGTGAAAATTAATTATTGCGGAATGGAGCTGCATAAGCCGTTCCTTGTTGATGAATCAGGAAATAGCATCATTTCGGAGTTCACGCCTTTAAGGGATTTTTTTTCAGAAGTGCGTCCATCGGGCAATAGTACCAAGCCGCCTGCCGATGTTCAAGAGGTTATTAAGGCATTTGAAAACAAATCAAAATATCCTTTCTGGAACATTGGTGATGAATTTTATTATTGGTTCATACACCGTAACTTCCTGATAAAAGGCCCATATATGAAAACCTATAACCTTGAAAAGGTATATGGAGGTCATAAGGACAGGAACGTGGTGATATTTCCGCGTAAGCAGGAAACGTTCTCGGATAATAACGGCGGCCCGTGGGATTATATGGAAATTGCGCGGGCAGTTAGTCCCTATTTTAAGAATGTATATATAACTGGCCATCCCGCCATGAGTGTTGACTTTAAAAGCGAAGGAAACATAGAGCTATGCCTATCCGGCGACAACCGAATTATACTGGAGAAATGTTCAAACAGTCAGCTTATTATAACGCCGCATTCGGGGGTAAACAATCTGGGTGAATATACCAACACCAAAGTACTGATTATTTATAACGGAAAGCCGCCCATTGGCAGCATGCAGAACACCCTCCGTTTCCGCCCGTATATAGGTTCAAGGCACGATTTGGATTTCGCTTTCTCCTTGTCCGAAATTATTACTTACGCCAAAAGTTTTAACTTTAAGCCCAATTATTAACGGCACAGGTAAAATACTTGCTTACCGTTGGGGCTTTGTTAATTTTTTATTGAATATCGTTCAAAAATGAAAGTTTTAATAACCGGTGTAGCCGGCTTCATAGGCTCTAATCTTCTCGATTACCTGCTTGAAAAAACCGACTGGCAGATAACAGGCCTTGATAACTTAAGTACCGGTACGCCCGATAACATAGCAGTTCATAAGGGCAACAGGCGTTTTGAATTTATTGAGAATGAATGTACCGGCATCACTTCGCTGAAACAGTTTGACAAGGTGTTTCATCTTGCAGCCCTACCGCGTATACAGCCCAGTTTTGAGCTGATAAGTCAGCACATAACCGCCAACCTGTTAAATGCGGTGCATCTGATTGAGGTGATGATACGTGAAAAGCATTACCCGAGGCTTATCTACAGTGGCTCGAGCGCCATTTACGGCACTCCGGAAAATATTCCCACCGCAGAAGATGAACCCGTGAACTGCTTAAGCCCTTATGCCTTCCAGAAGTATGAGTTTGAAAAGTATCTGGAACTGATTGCTACGCGTTTTCCGCTCGATTATGTTACCCTCCGCTATTTTAATCCCTATGGCCCCCGCAGCTTTAATCCCGCCAACAAGTTTAACGCATACAGCAGCGTAGTGGGCATATTTTTAAACCGGAAAAGGAATAATGAAGAACTCCTGATTACGGGAGACGGACAACAAAAGCGCGACTTTATTCATGTGAGCGACCTGGCTCATGCCAATTACCTTGCCGCCATTCATCCGCATAAACTGAATACCGCATTCAACATTGGAAACGGCTCAACATTATCGGTGCTGGATCTGGCGAAAATGATTTCCGCTAAATACCGCTTTATTGAAAAACGCGAAGGCGAGGCTGATATTACTTTTGCCGATATTACAAAGGCTAAGACGATACTTAGGTGGGAACCTTCGCACAGTATTGCGGCCTATTTGAAATCGGAAGTACAGGTGAAAGGTTAAATTATTATTGCCGAACCTTGATCCAGGTATTACCCTGGCATATTCGGACAGAACAGGGGATGGGTGTTTTGAAGTATTACCGTTTAAATCCCAATCAAACTGTGAATAAACGGATAATTGCTGGCCAGGAAAACAAGGAAAAGCAGTATGGCCGTCAGGCCGCAAAGCCATTCGGCAAGCACCAGGCCGAACAGCCCTACTCGCAGGTTGAAAAAGGTAATCGGCAGGCGCGGGTCAACAAAAACCAGGCAGCTGAACCACAGGCATCGCATATAATCGCGTATGCCATTGAATGATTTATAGACTTTCATAGTGGAATAATGAGCCAGATCGCTTTCACTCTTGTTGTACATTGAGTTGAGGTAGTCTATTACCGCATCATGATGCCTGAAGTAATAGATTATGCTGAATGCAATAATTAAAATAACAACCCAAAGGAAGAACTTGGTTTCGCCCTTGTACCCCGTTGATACGGTTGCTTCTAAAAACCAGCCCAGCGACCAGTGAAACAAGCTTGAAAAAAAATAGCCCACTACTGCGCTATGCCTTAAGTGGGCACCATAGTACTCCCTTTCCCAGTCGCTTTTTTCATGATCGTAACGCGCCTTCAGGGCGGTAACAGTTTCGCCGTTGGTAAACTTGGCTGCGCAATAATCTTTAATTGAGTTGTAGAAATTGGAATTATCTTCAAGAAAATCGGTAGTGGAATCAAAATAGTTGTGTACATAAGGATGTATCTTTATTTTTTCCAGATATATACCAAGCTTCATGGCTTCGGGAGAAAAGGTTTTGTAACCTGCATAAAGCACTGCATCATTCCTCGGGAACGACAAGTCCTCCAGAGCGAGTTTGCCCTTATAGCCATCTGAATAGGAGAAGTTGCAATCTGTAACATCGGCGGCCTGTTCTATAACCAAGTTCTCAAAGCTGCAATTGAAAAGGTTTGCATTGGCTAAATCCAGAACCTTTATTCTTGAGTTCTTTACAAGCACATTATAGACTATACGGTCGTTGGGCGCAAAATCTTCAATGGTATCATTATTGCTTTCAAGTACATCGCCGTATTTGCTGCGGAGAAAATCCGAGTACCAATCGGCATATTGGTCGAGGCGGTAAAAAAAATGTCTGTCAGAATAGGTAAGCCTGAACTTTTTTAAAGCATAGTCGGGTACACTTCTTCCAAAAGAAAAAATATCATGCATGTCGCACCGTTCCAGGGTAAAGTGAGCGCGATCGGAATTGGTTGCCGTGAAAATAAAAGGATTGGCGAAGGAGCAGTGGCTGAAGTTGAAATAGCTCTGCCAGTTGCCGAGTTCGGGTGAACTATAAAGGTAACATATTCCGAGAAAATTGCAATTATCAATCAATGAGGGGCTTGGGCTAAGCAACTGACCTGCCAGTTCAAAATCTTTATTGAAATCGCAGTCGCTAATCTCCATTCCGGCTGTAAACGTGCAATTTATCATTATCACATCTTCCAAAAATTCATGTCTTGATTTCTTCCCCGCATCGTCTTCATACATATTGGATGAAGTATCGGCGATAATTGGGCCAAAGACGCAGTTATTGAACACGATAGGCTTGCTGAACGGAACGTCATTTTCCGTTCTTTTTCTGTAAAGGGCGCTCAAGCGTTTTTCGGAAAGCTTCTCTTTCGCGTTTATTTTCTGTGCCTTTACATGCTTAAGCAAAATCCGGCTTTTATCATCCAGGCGGGGTGATTTTTTTTGTTTAGCAGGGGATAGGTCGGTAAGATCGGTGAAAGAAAATTTCATGTCGGCCATAAAATAATTATTTATGGTGTCGCCGTGGCGAAGGTGTTTCAGCAATTCATTGATTTCAGCAACATATCTCAAATAAATGTCGCCTGTGGTATCTAACGGGTTGTAAGGGTGAAAAACCACCGAATCATCCGTTACCTGGTAGCTGCCATCGGCTTTTACCGTATAATACAGTTTATTGTTTATACGGGCAATAAGGGTATCGCCCATATCGCGCGCCTGCATGATTGCTTTGTTTTTTAGGCTCTGTATTTGCAAGCGTGGTATTATGGCAAATGCTATACAGAGCAATAATGTGAGTGCTATTTTTATGCGCATGGCGGTCGGGATATAAACAACCCCTTATTACCGGCAAATTTAAAATAGTTTCGTAATACTCGGCCTAAGTATAGGCGTGGCATGTGATTATTGGCAGAGTATAGCGTATATTGTTTGGTTACCGCTTCATACTTGACTTAAGACGGCCTGTTTTTACTGACCATTCATGAATTGAAATATGGTTTGGGGTTGAAAGATAATAACTCGTTACGATAATTAATTTCAAACTGACCCATTACCAAATTTTTTCATAATTCCATGAACTCAATTATTTTTATACATTTGCGCACTTAAATTAAAACAAATGGGAAAAGGAGACAGCAGATCCCGCAAAGGGAAAATATGGAGACACTCTTACGGAGTTACACGCAAAAGAAATAAGCATAAAAAACCTCCTTTTGTGCCGAGGGTTAAAAAGGATAAAAAGGTTCCAAAGGCTGTGGAAGAAAAGCTTATGGCAGCACAGACCGGTATTGTTCCCGGCAGGTTGGTTGAAAAAATAGTTGAGACGCCGGCCGAAGTGGTAAATACCCGGATTGCTTCCCCAGCGGTTCAAAAACCTGCTGAAGAGGTTCATGAAAAAGTGGCAGCCGATAAGAAGCCCGTAAAAGCCAGTTCTGAAAAACCGAAAAAGGCAGCTACCGAGAAAAAGACAAAACCTGCAGAGGAAAAAAAGGCTCCGGCCCCTAAAAAGGCAGCAGCAGCAAAAGAAAAGAAACCTGCAGCCTCTAAAAGTAAGCCTGCGAAGAAAAAATAATGGCTGTGCTTACTTTTCCCTGTTTCGGCAGAGGAGAAGGGGCTGGGTGGATCTTTGCAGCTGTCAGGTAGATACGCGGGTATGTTTGTCCGTGCTCTTTACCTTATGGTTTTTTACAGAAGCAACAAAATCATCAAATAGATACCGGGCATCCAACGGGCCAGGAGCGGCTTCGGGATGGTATTGCACTGCAAATACCGGATAATCGGTGAGCCGTATTCCTTCTATTGTGCCGTCGTTCAGGTTAATATGCGTTATACTCGTGTTCTTCGACATCTTTAATTCCTTTTCACTAACGGCAAAGCCATGATTCTGCGATGTAATTTCACATCTGCCCGTTTCGAGGTTTTTTACAGGGTGGTTTATGCCGCGGTGGCCGGTATGCATCTTATAGGTGGGTATTCCGTTTGCAAGTGCAATGAGTTGGTGCCCCAGGCAAATACCCATTACCGGCAAGCCTGATGTAATAACTTTGGATACCTCTTGTATTTCTGCTTTCATTGCAGCAGGGTCGCCCGGACCATTGGATATAAGAAAACCGCCCGGGTTCCATTTCAACATTTCGGCATAGGTGGTGTTCATCGGAAACACCTTTACAAGACACCCCCGATCGGTAAGGCATTCTTCAATGTGGCGCTTATAACCCATATCCATCAGGGCTATCCTTATTTCGGAATCCGGTTTTCCGAATTCCTTACTATTGTGGCTGGTTACTTTCGAAGATAGTTCAAGGCCGGACATGGAGGGAACTTTTTTCAATAGTTTTTTCAGCTCCGCAATGTCGGTCAGCTCCGAGGAAATAATCCCGTTCATAGAACCTTTATCCCGCAGATGGCGCACCAGGGCGCGGGTATCTATATTTGAAATTGCAACAATTTTATTCTTAATGAAATAGTCCTTCAGTGAGCCGCTGGCGCGTTTGCGTGAAGGTATTTCATTGAAACTACGGCACACCAAACCTGCAATCTTTATTCCAGCCGATTCCGATTCATGATCCTCCACTCCGTAGTTGCCTATATGTACATGGGTGGCGACCAAAATTTGACTGTAATAGCTCGGATCTGTGAATATCTCCTGATATCCTGTCATACCGGTATTAAAGCAAAGTTCACCCGTTGCGGTTCCGGTCATGCCGGCGGCGTGGCCCTGAAACACCATTCCGTCCTCAAGTACTAGAATTGCTTTATTATTTTCCATTAAGCGGGTAGTAGATTAAAGGTTAGAACCATCGTATCTTAAAAATGGTGTAAAGATAAAACTAATAAAAATGTTCGGCCGCGAGGATGATATTTTTTTCCTCACAAGTTATCAGACATTTGTTAGAAAATGAATATACGGCTGTATAATAAAGGAAAAACGAGGTGAACTGTAAGTCAGGTCAAGGAGGGGAAGATGGGGCTATACCTTTATACCAATCATAAGTACGTCATCCACTTGCTCGAGCGAACCTCTCCAGGTTTCAAATATACGGTATAGCTGTTCGCCCTGTTCTTTCAGGGTATGAAGAGTCATTTCCTTAAGCTTGGCTTGCAGCTGCCTGCTTTTGAACTTCTTGCCTTCGTTGCCTCCGAATTGATCGGCATACCCGTCGCTGAACAGGTAAATGGTATCTCCCTTGTTCAGGTATAGTGTGTGTGTGGTAAACGGCGTGAGTTTGTCACGCCTTCCTATGGGTTGCTTATCGGCAACTATCACCTTCATTTCATTATCTTGTATGTACCACAACGGGCTGTTGGCACCGCTCCATTCAACTTTTATGGAGCCGTTTGCCGACCTGTCATTGCTGATAGCCAGCAGCGAAATATCCATTCCGTCCTTTATGTCGGCGATTCGGTGCCCTGCAGCCTGCTGTAAATGGGTATCATTCCGCTGGGCGAAGGTATCAAGCACCAGATCTCTTGTTTTATCAAGTATTTTACCCGGCTCCGTCAAATGAAATTCTTTAACAGCCCTGTTCAGTGCATTGCTGCATACTACGCTAACCATGGCTCCTGGAACTCCGTGTCCTGTGCAGTCGGCAGCGGCAATAAGTATCACTTCTTCCGCACTGTTCTTGGTTTGGCATTTTTCCAGCCAATAGAAATCGCCGGCAACAATGGCCTTGGGCTTGTAAATGATGAAAGAATCGGGTAGTAGCTGCTCTATGAGTTTGATCGGCGGTAAAATGGCATCCTGAAGCCTCTTGGCATAGGTGATGGAATCCAGTACCTCTTTGTTTTTTTCCTCGGCAAGAGCCCTGTGCTGTTCAGATATGGCACGTTGCTTTTCAACCTCTTCTTTTTGCTGTGTGATGATTAGAGTTTTTCTTTTGTTCTGTTGCAATGCCCTGAAAATAACTACCATGAAAACAAGTACAAGCAGGAAGCCGAAGGTAAAGGTGTAGCGCAAAGTTCTTTGTCTTTTCAGTTCCGCTTCATTTTTTGATTGTTCGGCGGCAAATATTTCCTTTGTTTTTTCGGCTTGCATCTTAAGTTGCTCTTCCTTGGTTGTATATTCCATGGTTGAGAACCTTTTTACCTCTTCCACATTGGTGGCGCTATCCTTTGTTTTTGAATATAGTTCATGCATGGCAAGGGCGTTTTTAAAATCGCCCATATTTTTGGCTGCCTGCGAATAAAGGCCGGCTGCATTCTGAATCAGTACGGGTTCCCCGCTTTCCCTCGCTACTTCCAAACTTTGCGCCGCATATTGCTTTGCCTTCTGGGCAGAATTCTTATTCATATAAATATTGCCTATGCTGCAAAGACATGAGGCAATAAGATGCTTTGATTTTATGCGGTTGCCAATTTCCAGGGCGCGGCTAAAATAGCCTAAAGCCTCGTCGTCGTATTGAAGTTTGCTGTAAACCTGCCCTATACTGAACAGGCAGTCTCCGAGGTTGCCGTCGTCTTCAATCGCTTCGGCAAGCCCAATAACCTTGTTATAATAATTCAGGGCCTCAACAAAATTACCCTGATCACCGTACACCTTACCGAGCAGGGTAATGGCAGTATTATACAAGCCTTTATTGCCTACTTCTTTTGCCATATCCATGGCCATACCGTAATACTTAACAGCGTTCTCAAAATCGCGCTGCTGCCTGTATATGTCTCCTATTCCCAGGAATACATAGTCCAAACCTTCCTTATTATCAATTTCCGTTTCAATCTTCACAGCTTTGTTGAAGTATTCGAGCGATTTGGCATATTCGGCTTCGGCAGTATATATGGATGCAATTGCAGAATAGCTGGCGGCTATGTCCTTCTGATCATCCACCTCCATGGCTGTTTCAATGGCTCTTCCGAAGTAGTCAAGTGCTTTAACGTTATCCGATTGTTGCTTATACACCTGTCCGAAGGAATAGAGGCAATACGCTTCCTTTGCCTTATTTTTAGAATTTTTTACCATTTTCAGGCAGTAGTCATAATAAAACAGGGCCGTGGTGTATTCGGCTTTGAGGCTGTAAACTTCTCCTACCGATAATATGCAGTTGACCGCCTTTGCCGAATCGTTTATTTCATTAGCAGCCTGAATAGCCCTGTTGTAATATCCAAGAGCGTCGAAGTAATTATAATCCATGCGTGAAGCGTCGCCGAGTGCGGCAAGGCAGTCTGCAATAAGCGGTTTGTATCCTGAAGAATCAGCGGCATTCTCGGCTTCATTTAATATATCCACTGCCTTTATAAATTCGGAGTGGTCGAAATATATTTCACCCTTCCAATACAGCTCCTGGGCTACAAGCCTTTCAGAGCCGCTCTTTTGTGCAACCATGGCAGCTTTCTGCAAATCCCTTTCACCCGAATCGGCCTTTCCCAGGCCAATAAAGTAGCGCGCCCTTTCGCAAAGTGAATTGATTAAGCCATAGGTATAACCGATTTTTTGAGATTGTTTACGCGCTTCGTCTGCAAAATAAATAGCCTGAAAGCCTGATTTTGAGGCAAGCTGATTCAAATTGTTAATAGCATCGGTATCGGAACCCGATTGCAGTATTTTTAACTTCAGGATCTTAACAAAGCGTCTTGTTTTGGATGTGTCGTGCAGCAGGCTGTCCACCTTGGCACTCCATTTAAAGGACAGTGCGGAGATGTCTCTTATCTTTTTCTCATGTGCGGTCTTGGTACATGACAGAAAAAGCGGAATGAACAGTGCTATGCAAATATATTTAAGGAAGGAGTGCATTCAAACTACAAAGTAACAAAAAAATACGGCTTTAATTACAAAACACCCCTAATCTTTCCGACTCTCATTTTATGTTCTTTAATTTTCTTTTATAAAGCCCCATTAATCCGGCTTCTGTAATTATATGACCTTTCATTGCCT
>JABEUT010000083.1 GCA_013044305.1 Bacteroidia bacterium | reverse complement strand
TGCTCTCTTTTGAGTTTATGGAAACACTGTCTATGCTTTTTTTTAGTGTTTCGGCTTGTGTTGTGATTGTGTTTTTCCTGTTCTTTTTGGGGTTTTAATTTTTATTCTATTAGCTATATTCCAAGTATGATTAAGAAAGTTAAAAAACATTCTTTTGTTAAAGGAAGCAAAGGTGCGGCCATAAATCCGAGCGATTATTACATTTATCCATTAAAGATTTATATAATTCACGTATAAAGCCATTACTTAATAAATTCTTTTGTTGATAGTGAGCCCCTTATGTTGGAAAAACAGATGAAATTGACCACCTCCGACCGATTTAAACTGACCACCTGTGGTCAATTTAGTCGGTTTACGAACCAACTCCCATAACTATCTTAATTATAATGTTTGAAAGGTACTGTACTCAAACCCACGTGAGGAGCTTGATTCACCAAATGTTTTACTATTGGTTTACTGTAAAAGTAGAAGCACATATAAAGTATTGATTTATAGGTGCTTTTACATTGTATCTGGAGGTCCCGAGCGGATTGTCCATGCGTTCCGCTCTTTCTCATCTTGCAAATAACCCCGCGAGGCGCCGCCTCTGCCTTGCTTATTTCGTAAAGCCCGAGCAAGCTCCTGCTTTCCTCCATTCACAAGGCTTGCGGGTTTATTTGTTCTGGAGGTCCCGAGCGGATTCGAACCGCTGTACAAGGTTTTGCAGACCTCTGCCTAGCCCCTCGGCCACAGGACCATCTGATTCATACGCAGGCGGTAACAAAACAGCCTGTATTATTCCTCACCGGTTATTTTTTTAACAGGCCTGCAAAGTTAATAAAATTAAGATTGTATCTTTGATGAGAATTTTGGCGCAATGCCCGCCCGCTTGCAATCATACACCACACCTGATGAAAGGATTGACTAAAATAGCTCGCTACTTGTTACACTACAAGCGCTTTGCCCTGCTGAACGTGGTGTTCAATACCTTTTCGCTCGTATTTAACCTGTTTTCTCTGGGCATGGTAATACCCGTGCTTCAAATACTGGTAAGCCCTGCCGATAATTCGAACCTTTTAAGCAGCCCGCCTCCAGTGTTGCATTTTTCGGAAAAAAGCCTAAGCGATTATTTCGACTACCATGTAGAGGTAATGGTGAGTCATAACGGTGCCAATTATGTGCTGCTGCTTATATGCCTCACATTTGTTGTTATTATGATGCTTAAGAACTTGTTCCGCTATCTGGCAAGTTTTTATATGGCTCCCATCCGCAACGGAGTGGTAAAGGACCTGCGAAACGAGGTTTACGCCAAAATCCTCGTGCTGCCACTATCCTTCTTTTCGGCAGAGCGCAAAGGCGATATCATGGCGCGTATGACCAACGATATTACCGAAATAGAATGGTCGGTAATGCAATCGCTCGAAATGTTCACCATCAATCCGCTTACCATTATTGTATTTATATCGGCCCTTATATTCATAAGTTTTCAGTTATCCATTGTGGTATTTATCCTGTTTCCTGTTACGGCCCTGCTCATAGCCCGCATCGGGCGCAGTTTAAGAGGAAGCTCCACCAAGGCGAAAAATAAAATGGGCATACTGTTTTCCATGATGGAAGAAACGTTGGGGGGCATACGTATCCTTAAAGCATTCAATGCCGAAAAGCCTGCGCTAAGCAAGTTCTTCGAAGAAAACAAATTGTACACCGCCATTATGAACCGCGTGTACCGCAAGACTGACCTGGCCTCACCGCTCACCGAGTTTCTTATATCCATAGTTATTTCAGTGGTTATTTTTACCGGAGGCAAGCTTGTACTGGGCAGTTCGCATATCCTCGATGGCAAATGGTTTGTGTATTATGTAATAATCTTCTCCCAGCTTCTTACACCTGCCAAAGCCCTTTCAACAGCCTATTTCAATGTTGAAAAGGGGCTTGCTTCCATGGAACGGATAAACCGCATTTTGCTTGCCGAGGTAACCGTTACCGAAATTGAAAAGCCAATTCAGATTACATCCTTCGATAAGGAGATAGAATATCACGATGTGTCATTTGCATACCAGCGGGGCGATCCGGGGTATGCCTTGCAGCATATCAACATGAAGATAAGCAAAGGCAAAACTATAGCCATAGTCGGACAGTCGGGATCGGGTAAAAGCACCCTTGTGGATATGCTCCCACGTTTTTATGATCCCACCTCGGGGTACATAACCATTGACGGATGCCGGTTGAGCGACCTTTCGATAAAACAGCTTCGCAACCTGATGGGTATTGTAACGCAGGATACCATTTTATTCAACGATACGGTGAAAAACAATATAGCCTTCGGCATGACGGATGTGCCCGATGAACGCGTAGTGGAGGCCGCTAAAGTTGCACATGCCGATGAATTTATATCGCGCATGCCGCACCAATATCAAACCAACATTGGAGACCGAGGGAGCAAAATGTCGGGAGGCGAGAGGCAGCGCATAAGTCTGGCCCGCGCCATATTAAAGAACCCGCCCATACTCATACTCGACGAAGCCACCTCGGCGCTCGATACCGAATCGGAGAGGCTGGTACAGGATGCTCTGCTGAAGCTGATGACCAACAGGACCTCCATTGTGATAGCGCACCGGCTTTCAACCATTAAAAATGCCGATGAGATAGTGGTGATGCAAAAGGGCTCTATTGTTGAAAGAGGCAACCACACACAACTGCTCGCTCTGGGAGGCGTTTACAAACGCCTGTACGACTTGCAGACCTTTGCTTAATTTGTAGCACGCCTAAGCGGAACGAAGTGTAAATGCCGCCTGGTATTTACTTCCTGTCCTTTTTGAAATCATGCAAAATAAGTTCGATTTGAGGCTGGATGAGCCTGCAAGTTGCAAGTGTGCAGAACTGTGGTGTAAGCTGTAAGCCCGAAAATGAAAAGCCTTGGAAGTACTTATATACGTACCCCCATTATTAGAATGTCGTCCACCTGTTCAAGGCTTCCCTTCCATTCCTCAATCATTTTTTCCAGCTTTTCTTTTTGCGTTTTTAAATCCAGAGAGCTAATGGATAATAAGGTTTCCTGCAATTTCCTGTACTTAAATTTTTTGCCGCTTTCGCCGCCAAACTGGTCGGCATAGCCATCTGTTAAAACATACAACATATCGCCTTTCTGCAAGTCAAATGAGAGCGGGGTAAAGGAAATGGATTGCTTTGGGGATGCCCCGACTGGCATCTTGTCGCCGCCTAATTCTATTGCTTTCCCGTTTCTTATCACCAGAGGCGGATTATAAGCGGCTGTATATTCCATACATATTCCATTTTTCCCGTACTCCGGAAGTCTTATCAGCACACCATCCATGCCGTCCTGTCCGCCTTCCTGCGATACATTTTCTATAAGCTTTCTGCGGACGTGGTTAAAAATTTCATTGGGTCCTGTAATATTCCTTTCCGCTATGGCTTCATTCAGGTATGAAATGTTGAGCAGGCTCATGAACGCTCCCGGCACACCATGGCCCGTACTGTCGCAAACGGCAAGGTAAAACCTTCCGTTTTTCATAGTTGCCCAGTAAAAATCACCGCTTACAATATCCTTTGGTTTGTACAATATAAAATGTTCGGGCAGGTTTTTTAAAAGCAGTTTTTCGGATGCAAGCAAACCCTTTTGTATCTTCTGCGCATAATGTATGGAGTCGAGTATTTCTTTCTGTTTTTGCTCTACCACCTGCTTTTGCATGTTTATTATTTTGTTGGCATTTTGGTTCTGCCTGAATCCCCGGTAAATGAAAAATGCAAGAATAAGCGTTAATCCGAAGGCAACCATAAAAGTGTTTCGTATAACCACATCCTTCCTATGCGCCTGTTCGGTAAGGGCTTCCTTTTTTTCCTGTTCCGCCTTTTCTGCGGCATGCTTTTGCTGAAAGTCAAAGTTCATTTCCGTTTGCACTATCTTTTTTGTATTTTGCCTGTTTATCAGGCTGTCGCGATAAGCAATGAAAGTTTTATAGTCTTTCATCCCGTTTTTGTAATCACCCGAAACCTCATCAAGGTTGGCCAATTCCTCGTAGGCATTTCTTACATATTCACTTTCATTAATTCTTTTGGCCACATTCAGAGCCGAATCTATATACAACTTTGCCAAAGCAAATTTTTTCAGCCTTGTATATATACTGCCAATGGTAACCAGTTTGCTTGAGGTGCCTCTTTTGTAACCGGCTTTCTGATCAATGTCCAGGGCTTTAAATTCAAAATCGAGGGCTTCGGGGTAATTACCCATCTCCTCGTATATGTTTCCAATGTTTCCATAATTACGGGCGGTACCGGTATTGTTATGGGTTTTAATCTCCAGTTCAAGCGCCCTGAAATCATAAATCAGCGCATCACCGGGTTTTCCCATATCGTCGTACACATTGCCCATATCTCCCAGGTCGCCTGCTTCGGCGTCTTCATTACCAAGTTCCTTGTTCAGCTTAAGTGATTTAGAAAAGTAGGTAAGCGATAGTGAGTCACTTCCCTGTTCCAGATATACAACTCCCAGGCCGCCATAGACCGAGGCCAAGCCGTTTTTATTGCCTGTTTGCTGGTATAGTTGCAAGGATAGAAAGTCATATTTCAGCGAAGTGGGGAAGTCGCCCTGCTTCCAGTATGCTGTGGACATGCGGTTGTAAACCCAGGCTATCCCGTTCTTATCTCCGGCTTTATTATATAGCGCCAGCAATTTTTCTTCATAGATAAGGGCTTTAGGGTAATTATCCTTGTGTGTGCAAATGTTTGCTTCCAGGGTATAGGCATGAATGAGCCCTTTAGTATAGTCGAGCTTTAAGGCAAGGCTCTCTGCTGCAGCTGCACAGTTCAGGGCCGAGTCGAACATTGTAGCCTTGTCCAGCACTTGCGCAAAAGCACAGATGGTTTTAACCTTATTCGTATCTTCTTTTGCTGTCTTTAATACTGCAGCCAGTGAATCCAGTTTGCTTTTTTGAGCGGAGGCGCCAAAGCCGTATGTCAACCAAACGGCGGACAGGATAATATGTTGAACACCGGTTCTCATACCTACAAATATAGGATTGTTTGCAGGAACGGTAAACCGGCACCGGCAGCAGAATGCTAAAAGAGATGGATGAGGTGAACCTCCACTGCCTGGCCTTCTTTTATGCCGCTCATTTTATCGTTAAGATAAACAAGGCAATTGGCCTGTGCAAAACTGTTCAGGTAATGCGATTCCTGATTTGGCAGTATGGATACTGTATTAAAGTCGGTGCTGGCTTTAAGAAAGCGGGACATATTTCTCTTCTTTTTGAATGCAGCCGTTACAGGAAGGTGAAGTATGCCGGGCATGGTATTTGAAAACCCCGACATTTGGCGGATAGCCGGATATACATATTCGTAAAAGCACACCAGGCTGGAAGCCGGATTTCCCGGCAGTCCGAATACAGGCTTGTCATTATGTTTGCCAAAGTAGAGCGGTTTACCCGGTGCCTGACGAATTTTATGAAATAACCGCTTAACACCGGCCTTTTCAAAAACTTTGGTAAGATAATCGTATTTACCGGCCGATACCCCGCCTGTGGTAATCAGCATATCAGAAGAGGGCAATACCTTCCTAATCAGGCTAAGAAGCCTGCCCGGATGGTCCTTGCAGTAGTAGATTTTTGACGCTCCCTTGAAGTGGATATATTGCAAGGCGGCTGCTATCATGGCCGATGAAGACTCGAATATCATACCCTCTTTCAGCGAACCGTTTTTGTTAGAAAACTCGTCGCCTGTTATAATTATTGAAATGCAGGGCTGCTGATAAACCCGTACTTTTTTTACACCCAATGCCGATAAATACCCTATTGCGGCAGGGATTAATGCTGTACCTTGTTTGAGGGCCACGGCACCTTTCTTTATCTGTGATCCCCGCTTATTTATATAATCACCGGGGCAAATATTCTTTGTCGTAATCCGCAGCCGGTTAAGCTTTACATCCGTGTATTCCTGCATAATCACCGTATCTGCGCCTTCCGGCAGCGGAGCGCCTGTGTATATCCTTACGGCCTCTCCTGCCTTTAATGGCCGCCCTGAATACGATCCCGCCTTAATCGTTCCCTCAACCCTCAATGGCGCAGATATACGGATGTCTTCATAACGCAGGGCATAGCCATCTCTTGTCGAACTGTTGAATGGTGGCGAATCTATCGGAGAAATAATATCTTCAGCCAGAACCCTTGCTATTGATTTATCCGTATCAAGCACCACCGGCAAAAGCGTTCTTACAGTTTCGGAAATAAGTTTCCGGGCACGATTTACCGATATGGGTTCCGACTGTATGCTCATGCCTGTTTCATTAGCTGCTGCATTAGATTTAAAATGCCATTATTGCCCTGTACACCCTTTGCAGATTATATTCATATACAAAAAAAGGAACGGTTGCCCCGAAACTATATGATTGGGGTCATATTTTAACCCGGAAGCGGGTCTTATTTTAGTAGTCTCATAATTTGTGAAATGCGGGGCAAAAATGCAAGCGTACTGATATTAGCCGGAGGCAAATCCCTAAGAATGGGGTATCCGAAACCCTATCTGCCTAAAAGCGGCACTACTTTGCTTAATTCAATCATCAGGCTTTATGAATCATGCGGCTTCGATAACATAACAGTAGTGCTGAATAAGGAATTCAGCGAAGGCGTTTGGGCGGATAAATACAAAAAAACAGTTGAAGCGGCCCATATCATACTGAACGGGAACGCGGAGCTGGGCAGGTCTCATTCCATAGGCCTTGGCTTGGCAGCCAATTCCGATACCCCTTATTGTTTCATTCAGAACATTGATACCGTTTTGAAAAAAACTGAAGCCATTGAAAAAATATGGGACAAACGTGCCATGTCCGATTATATCTGTCCGGTATATCAAGGCCGGAGAGGACACCCCGTTTTGCTTTCGGGAAAGATTATTAAAAACATCATCCGGTTGGAAGGAGAGCCATACATATTAAAGGAGTTATTGTTATCCTATCAGGCTGCGGAAGTGAAGGTAAGCGACAGCGGAGTACTTACTAATATCAATACCCGTTACGATTACAGTAAAATTGTTGCGGTATGAGCATATATGGAAAGATAGCCGAAGCTGAAAAAAGCAATACAGCCATTGCCGTTTGCACGGTAGTAAGCACCAAAGGCTCGACACCCGCAAAAACAGGCGCAAAAATGCTGGTTAAGGAAGATGGAAGCATATACGGTACTGTTGGCGGAGGCGAATTGGAGCGAAAGGTGATTCAGGATGCCCTTGCCGTTATAGGGCAGAACGAACCCCGGCTGTTCCGGCACGACCTGCTGCACCAGCACAGCATGTGCTGCGGCGGAGTGGTTGAATTATACATTGAACCCGTAATCAGACAAAGCAGGCTCTACATCTTCGGTGCAGGGCATGTAGGATCGGTACTGGCAAAGTACTCGGCTGATGCCGGGTTTGAAGTGGTGGTGATTGATGACAGAAAGGATTATACAGATGCCATTGCCATTGAAGGTGTAAATAAAATGAATCTTGATTTTGATTTGGCATTGAAGCTTTTGCCCTTCGACAGGCAAACCTATATCGCCATCATGACCTATGACCATGCCATCGACCGCAATATCCTTTCCTTTTGCATCAAAAAACCACATGCCTATCTGGGTATGATCGGCAGTGAAAGGAAAGTATTGGTTACCGGAAAGCAGTTTATGGATGCGGGCATTGCCACCGAAGAGGAATTGAATGCTGTGGATATGCCTATGGGATTGATACCGGATTCCGACGGCCCGGTTGAAATAGCTATAAGCATACTTGCAAAATTAATTACTGTAAAGCACAGTTTGCGAAGAAGTAACAAAATACAAACAGCCCATACCACGGCCAAAGCAGATAAGCAGGCGCCGGTGAAATAATAATTTACATGGAAAAAATAACCTTGATAGTTAACGGAAGAAAGTATGAGGTGCTCGTAGATCAGCACGAGATGCTCTCTGCTGTAATACGCGAAAAAGTAGGGCTTACGGGCACAAAAGTGGGTTGTGACCAGGGCAGCTGCGGGGCATGCACTGTGCTGGCAGGCAAAAGCACGCCTGTGCTAAGCTGCATTACGCCCGCCATCCGTTTCAATAATGTTGAGATAACAACCATTGAAGGCGTTGCGGGCAGCGATGGCAGCCTGAACCTGCTGCAGGAAAAATTTATGGAGAAGGGCGCCATTCAGTGTGGGTTTTGCACTCCCGGAATGGTAATGACGGCGCTGGCGTTTGTCAGGAACAAGCCGCACCCTACCGCCGAGGAGGTAAAGGAAGCCATTTCGGGAAATTTATGCAGGTGTTCAGGCTACAAGAAAATTATTGCAGCGGTAACTGAATATGCAAAAGAGAAAGACGCCGCAAAAGAGGATGCCGTTGAAAAAAGCCGTCACAAGGATGCACAAGCCGTAAAAATAGGGGAGGGCAGGCATTTTATAGAAGCCGAAAAAAAAGTGAAGGGGGTGGCAGACTATGCCGACGACTACAAAACGAAGAATGCCCTGCATTGCAAATTCCTGCGCAGCATACTTCCCCATGCGCGTATAGAGGATGTTGATATAAGCGAAGCCCGTAAGCTGGAAGGAGTGCATTACATTGCCCTGGGGAGTGAGCTGCCTGAAAAATTCGGAGTACTGCCCATATCGCAGGATGAAACGGCCATGGCTGTCGGAAAGGTGCGCTACGTAGGCGAAATTGTTGCGGCCGTTGCAGCCGAAACAGAAGAAATAGCTGACAAGGCATGCAAACTTATAAAAGTGAAATACAAGCCGCTGAAAGAATTTCTTACCATAGATGATTCTCTGGGAGACGCAGGGGAAAACGAAAAAATACATGAACACACAAAGTTTAATAACAATGTTCACAAGAAGGCAGAGTTGAGGTTTGGAGATCAGGAACAGGGATTGAAGGAATCAGAAATCACCTCGGCTATGTCCTTTGAGTTCAAGGGCATCAACCATGGCTTTACCGAACCTCATGCGGCAACCGCTTACTGGGATGAGAACGGATTAACCATCATCACTGCCACGCAGGTCCCGCACTACCTCCATCGAGCACTGGCCAAGGTGCTCGAGTTGCCGTTGAGCAAGGTGCGCGTTATCAAGCCCTATCTGGGCGGAGGGTTTGGCGGCAAAAGCGATCCTTTCCCGCATGAGGTAATCATTTCGCATCTGGCACGCAAAACGGGCCGTCCGGTAAGGGTAAGGCTTTCGCGCGAGGAGGTCTTTTTGACCAATCACGGAAGGCATCCCTCCAAAATGACCTTAAGGATGGGAGCTTCGAAAGACGGAATATTCAAAGTGCTCGACGCCGATATTGCCATCGACGGAGGCTCCTACGGCAGTTTCGGGGTGGTTACCTCTTATTATAACGGCGTACTGCTCCAGGCTCCTTACAAACTGAACAATTTCGGATTCCGTACCTATAGGGTAGATACCAACAAGCCACAGTGTGGCGCCATGCGCGGGCATGGCGCCGTAAATTCGCGCTTTGCCGTTGAAACACTCATCGACGATATTGCCGATAAGTTAAAAACGGACCCCTGCGAACTAAGGTTGAAGAATTTCCTTTCTGCCGACACGCTCACGGT
>JABEUT010000082.1 GCA_013044305.1 Bacteroidia bacterium | reverse complement strand
GATCGGTAAAAACTGCAACATCGGGCAGAACGTGGTTATTTCGCCGGAGGTGAAGCTGGGCAACAACGTAAAGGTGCAGAACAACGTATCCATATATACCGGTGTGGTTTGCGAAGACGATGTTTTTCTCGGACCCTCCATGGTGTTCACCAATGTGATCAACCCGCGGAGCGCTATTGTCCGCAGAGGTCAGTATGCCTCCACACGGGTAAAAAAGGGAGCCTCGCTGGGCGCCAACTGCACCATAGTTTGCGGGCACGATATAGGCGAATATGCATTTATAGGCGCCGGCGCGGTGGTTACCAAAAATGTTAAGCCTTACGCCTTATTGGTGGGCAATCCGGCAAAGCAGATAGGGTGGATGAGCGAATATGGACACAAGCTCGTATTCAACAACGAAGGGCTGGCGGTATGCCCCGAAAGCAAAGAAACATACCGGTTGAAAGACGGAGAGGTAACCAAGATCAAAAAATAATAACGGCAAAGGAGTACAGAAATAAACATGAGTGATAAAATAAAATTTGCGGTAATAGGATGCGGTCATATAGGAAAGCGCCACGCCGAAATGATAACCCGTAATTCCGACACAGAACTTACAGCCCTGTGCGATGTGCTGCCCCGCGAAAAATTGAATCTCGGGCAATATACTGTTCCTTTTTACTTTTCGGCGGATGAAATGCTCAAGTCGGAAAAGGACATTGATGTTGTAAGCGTTTGCACGCCCAATGGTCTTCATGCCGCGCTCGCCATAAAAGTGCTGGAAGCAAAAAAACACGTGGTATGCGAAAAGCCTATGGCGCTGACAAAGTCGGACTGCGAAGGTATCCTGCACAAGGCACTGCAGGTGAACAGGCAGGTATTCTGCGTAATGCAAAACCGCTACTCACCGCCTGCGGAATGGCTCAAGGGCCTTGTGGAATCCAAAGCCCTCGGCGATATTTATATGGTACAGCTCAACTGCTACTGGAACCGCGATGAGCGCTACTACAAACCCGGCTCATGGAAAGGAACAAAAGATATGGACGGAGGCGTGCTTTTCACACAATTTTCGCACTTTATTGATATGATGTACTGGCTTTTCGGCGACATTGTGGACGTTCAGGCTAATTTTAAAAACTTTACCCATCGCCAAAATACCGAATTCGATGTAGACAGCGGATTTGTAAACTTCAACTTCCTGAAGCAAGGATCCGGCAGCATCAATTTCTCCACTTCGGTTTGGGATACCAATTTTGAAAGCAGCATGACCATCATTGCCCAAAACGGAACCGTAAAGGTAGGAGGTCAGTATATGGATAAGGTTGAATACTGCCACATAAAAAATTATACCATGCCAACCCTTGCCCCTACAGGTCCGGCTAACGACTACGGCAGCTACAAAGGCTCCGCTTCAAACCACCATTACATAATTGAAAACGTAGTGAAAACTCTCAAAGAAGGCTCATCCGTTACCACCAACGCCCTTGAAGGAATGAAGGTAGTGGAGATAATAGAACGGATTTATGCTGCAAGGAAATAAAAGACCAATTAGTAATAAATAGAAACGGATATCCACATAGGACCAACCTGTGCAACCCACAAACCAAAACAACCAGATGTATCAGGAAATAATAGACAAAAAAGCCAAAGTGGCCGTTATAGGGTTAGGATACGTAGGCTTACCTATCGCCCTCGCCTTTGCCAAAAAAATATCTGTGATTGGCTTTGATATCAATGCCAAGCGCATAGATATGATGAAACAAAATATTGACCCGAGCGGAGAAATTGCTCCGGGCGAATTCCATGGCTGCGATATTCTCTTCTCCGACTCTCTGAATGACCTGAAGAAAGCATCGTTCTTCATTGTAGCTGTTCCCACACCAGTAGATATTCATAATAAACCCGACCTTACTCCTGTTATGAAAGCCACTGAAAGCGTGGCAAAGGTGATGAAAAAGGGCGATTACGTGGTTTATGAATCAACCGTGTACCCGGGCTGTACCGAAGAAGACTGCGTTCCTGTACTGGAAAAAATTTCTGGACTAAAAATGGGAAAGGATTTCAAGGTGGGCTTTTCGCCCGAAAGGATAAACCCCGGCGATAAAAAGCATACCATCACCAGCATCCTGAAAATAGTGTCGGGCAACGATGCCGAAGCGCTCGATAACATTGCAAAGGTTTACTCCATCATAGTAATACCTGGCGTACACCGTGCCTCGTCGATAAAAGTAGCCGAAGCCGCTAAAATAATAGAGAACACCCAAAGGGATGTGAACATAGCACTGATGAACGAACTTTCCATCATCTTCAATAAGATGAACATAAACACCTACGACGTACTGGAAGCGGCAGGAACAAAATGGAATTTTCTGAAATTCAGTCCCGGCCTGGTGGGCGGCCACTGCATCGGGGTCGATCCTTATTACCTTATCCATAAAGCCGATGCCCTCGGATACCATACCCACGTAATAAATTCAGGCCGCTATGTGAACGACTCCATGGGCTTTTACGTGGCAAAAAACACAGTGAAAAAAATTATTGCCACACAGCGCGACATTTCAAAAGCCAAAGTGCTGGTAATGGGCGCCACCTTTAAGGAAGATGTGCAGGACATACGCAACTCACGGATTGCCGATGTGGTAAAGGAATTGAAATCGTTCTCGGTAAACGTGGACGTGAACGACCCTTATGCCTCGTCTGATGAATTGAAAAAAGAGTATGGCTTTGAACTGTCGGAGATAGACAAAAATTACGATGCCGTTATTATAGCCGTTAACCACAAACCCTACCTGAATCTTACCGAGGACTACTTTGCAGGCATACTAACTAAAAACGGAGTGGTAGTAGACGTAAAAGGGATATACCGCAACAGAATTAAAAAGCTGGGCTACTGGAGTTTGTAAATTTTTCTTAGATGAAGAATAATTGCTTAAATTTGTATATACGTTAATTTAAACCATGACAAGAATAATAGCAGATATAAAAAACAGCGCGGATGCTGAAACCATTTATAAAGTTATAAAAAGGTTTAAAGTCAAGGTAAAGATGATGAATGAGCACCAGTGGGAAGACTATGTATTAGGAAGGATGGCGGCAGAATCGGAAACAGAAGGGGAAACCGTTTCACGTAAAGAAGTGTCAAAATGGTTTAAGAAATATGGAATTGATTTTTAGAAAAAAATTCCTACGAGAAGCGCGGATAATTGGCAATAAACAGCTAGCGCTTCAATTAAATAAAATATTTATACAGATAGAAAAGGCAACCACATTAGCTGAAATTGGAGGATTAGTAAAATTAGAAAACTATGCACATTATCATCGAATCAGAATCAGAATTTCTGAAACGCGAGATTACAGACTTGTACTTACTATAAGAAAAAATAAAGTCTGGGTTGAGCATATCGCCCTGGCAAGCAAGATTTTCTATAAGAATTAATAGCTTTGGAACGCAATTTTAAAACCATTCTTGTAACCGGCGGCGCCGGCTTCATAGG
>JABEUT010000005.1 GCA_013044305.1 Bacteroidia bacterium | reverse complement strand
TTGGAATACCCGGGTAACCCGAACCTAAAATTATATATAGCCATGTTTTTTCTTTTTTCCAAGCTGCTGGAGTTTCTTATAGAACCTGTAATGTGGATTCTCATTCTTCTGCTTTTAGCAGTATTTAGCGGTAATGCGGTACACAGAAAACGTTTTTTGATTTCAACACTGCTTGTTTATTGCTTTTTTACCAACGACTTTATTGTAAATGAGTTTATGCATGCATACGAATATCCTGCAGTTGCCGATTCGCAATTAGCAAAAACCTATGATATTGGAATAGTACTTGGCGGTATGATGAGTTATGACCCTAAACTAAAGCGTGTGCAGTTCGACAGGGGTTCTGACAGGCTTTTTCAGGGTTTAAATTTGTATCATGAAGGCAGGATAAAAAAAATACTGGTGGTAGGCGGATCAGGAAGCCTGTTGTTGCCCGGTAATCTGGAAGCGCCTGTGGCACGAAATTACCTTATCGCAATTGGTGTGCCTCCTTCTGATATATTAATAGAATCAAGGTCGCGCAACACTCATGAGAATGCCATGTTTGCAAAACCGATTTTAGACAGTGCCGCACCCGGGGGCAATTATCTGCTGATAACCTCTGCATCGCACATGCCAAGAGCCTACCGCTGCTTTTTAAAAGCTGGGGTGCACACCGACAGGTTTTCGGTTGACCGCTACTCCGGTTCGATGAAGTTCCAGTTTGATTATATGTTTTTACCCGATAAATCTGCCTTGCAGGAATGGGATGTATTACTCCATGAATGGATGGGCGATGTTTGCTATAAACTACTTGGATATATCTGAAAAAGGCAGGATATTCCTACCGGACATCAAAGGGTAATTACAGACTTTAACATTTAAAATTTATGGCCATTGACTTATCAATTAGGCCAATCATAAGCAGAATTTTATAAATTTGTCCGTTATGCGATATTCCTTCCCCAATTCAGCATTTCGTTTAGGGTTTCTTTATGCATTGTTAGCTGGTTGTACGGTCAAAAGTAATCCAGATAGTCTGCAAGGATATTCACAAAAGTCAGTCAGATTATCAAACGGGCTGGGAATTGTGTCGGTGTATCTGCCCGCCGCACTCGATACCTTTTATACAGCAGTAAATTACGGGGAATACCATTGTGCAGAAGTTAAACTTCACCGGTTTGCTTCAAGGAAATACGATTGCTGTTTAAGCACTAATTCCGATTTTCAATACTCCGACCTTAGTGATTCAATCTACCAGTTCACAATTATACAAACATTTAACCCCGACTGTGAAGAGTACATTACCGTAAATGCAGGGCTGATGAATACAATAATGGAATATTACAAGTCCTTAGACGCTAAAGCCTCGGCACAACGTAAGTTCTACCTTAAGGATATTAATGGCAAGCATTTTATAATTAGTGAATTGTCTATGAAAATAGACAGTTTGCAGCTTAATGAGCTGGATGGCTTTACTGATGCAAATGGAAGACTGGTTAAATTTATTTACAAATGTTATTGCAGAAACCCCGGAGACTTTATCGGGCAGATGACGGAAAGCCTGAAAACGATCAATATTATTCCTGAAGGTCAGCCGCCTGTGAATACGAATTGATTTTACCGGCAGCACATAACTCATAATAGTTGGCCTCTGTAAAGGCAAAGGAGATACATAGAGTTTGCAAGCTTATTAAGAAATTATTGTTGCAAATAATGCCTTGATGCACGATGGTTGCATTATCTTGTAAGCTGTACCCAGCCTTTGTAAGAAACGCCTGATACCTGCACAATATAGAAATAAGTGCCGTCGGGCAAAGGCTGCCCCTGTAAGTTATTTCCATTCCATACCACGGAAGTGTTGTTATAGGAGTTGGCTTTCCATACCTCCGAACCCCATCTGTTATAAATACTAACACTGTTATCCGGATATTCTTCAATATTATCAATAACCCAGGTGTCATTGTGTCCGTCGCCGTTAGGTGTTATGCCGTTATAAATTTTTATCAGGCAATTATTGTTACTCGCAAGTATATTAAATGCCATACTTTTAGTCTTGCCATGGGCATCTGTTACGCTTACCGTATAGGTTCCCGGCTTCAGGCTGTCAATAGTATTGCCGCTTAGGGATGGGTTAGAAGACCAGACAACCGTATAAGGAGCGGCGCCTCCGTTTATCTGAATGGCTGCCGAACCGTCGTTGCTTCCCATACATGATTCCGAGGTGAAACTCAAATTGAAATTGAAGGCGCCTGCAACCACGGGTTGATGAAACCCTTGTGTGAGATATATCTGGGGTGAAGCCGGATTTGGGTAAACATCAGTGGTAATCACCGGTTCGCCAACGGTATAAGCCAGATTAAATCCGCCTATTGTTGATGAATTGCCGCTCGCCGATAATACCATCGGGGCAAGGGTGTCGGTTTGTGCAAAGCCCGATTTTATGCTTGTAAGGCAGGCAGTTATTGTAATTACGATAAGTGTTAAAAGTGATACTTTTCTCATATTAGCCAAAATATCGGTTGTGCAGGCGTGCACAAAGTTATAAAATTTTGAAATTACCCCTGTCAATTCTAATTATTTCTCCGAACAGTAATAGCCTATTCGCACGCTATCAATATAAAAATCTGTTTTCGCCTTATTCCAGAAGTAGAAGTTGACCGTGCCGGTCTCATTCAAATTATCTTTTATGTTCATAATTTCGGTCATTTTAATAGTATTCCATCGGTTTGGTGCGGCCTCCAAAGGAATGTTTCCGCCTTCCCAGGCTATAACTTTGCCATCCTGCTTTATTTCCGCAACAGCCTTCACGCCTTGCATGGAGTTGCATGGGTATAGCCTGAAGGTGATTTTAAGCATCCCAAAATTCCTGTAATCGCTTATTTCCGCTAATTTTTTTGAAAACACGGGTCCATACTCCCTGTCTTGGCTGTAAAACAGGGATTGCTTACCCGAAGGGCTTTTAGCCGGCGACAACATGGAGCTATCTGCACCTGGGCCCGGAGGGGTTGAAAAGCTAACCGAGTCGCCTTTGTAGAAGTCTTTGACGAGCCACGGGGCTGCAACTGTTTCAATGGTAAGCGAACCTGCAACGGGCTGTTCACTTCCAGTTGTTAAACTGCTGCCGGCTTTCTTCATGAATACCCATAGATCGAACGGTTCCGTCTCGTTGTAATACCTGTACACTTTTACTAATTTCAAATTGTTGTCAGATAGGAGGGTGTATAATGATGTATTGCCTTCCTGGGGAGAAAAATGAGAATCCCAGATTAGGAACGTACTGTCCGGGTACCACCGTATGGAATTTTTATTCACCCCATGCATTAAAAACACCGATTTGTCATAAGGATCAATATCAGCGGCCGTGGTGATACAGGGATTAAGGTAGCATATACTCCTGTGGTTGAGGAGGGGTTTAAGCCACCCCGACATATTGTCACTTACAGCCTCTTCATTATTGGGCCTGAAAGGATAGTACCATTGCCTGAATGGGGTTATTACTATAAGCAGAAGAACGATTAAAAGAAACAGGTATAAAACCCAGGCCGGATACTTTTTTATGATTCGGGATAACCGGTTTATGCCAATAAGTGCAAGCATGGCCGACGATGGTATCAGGCATGTCATATAGCGTACCATACCAAGGTTGTTTACAAATCCTTTTACCGAACAACTTATGCTGTGCAAGACGAGTATAACAAAAAAACTTCCCATAAACAACAATACCTTTTCCCGGACAAATTCACTTTCCTTTCTTTTAGAAATTATGCCCGGTATTGCGAATGCGAGGGAGCCTATCCCCGTTAAAAGCAAAAGGGAGTAAATAGTGCCCCATATTTCATTGTATTTGCCGAAGTAATGGAAGAAGCTTTTCATAGCTCCGTTGTACACATCGCCATTGGTTTTGTAGTTGTTTGTAATAATCCACAACCAGTTGTGATAGTATGGATATCCGATTGCCGTAAAGAAAATGATGGAGGTGAAAAGGAAGGGCAGGGCTTTCCATTGTTTCTTCAGAGCAAGCAGTAAGGCTATCAAGGGAAGAATCAGATAACCTTCGGGGCGCACAAACAGGATAAATGAGGCTATTACGGACGCCGCGATATTCCGGTTTTTAACCAGCAGCCAGAATGTAAGAGAAAGTGTGGCGCCAAACATTATCTCGGTTAGCCCGCTGTCAATAACGGCAAAGTAAATAGGGGAGAAGAAGATAAAGACAGGAAGAGTCCAGGCAAAATTAAGCCTGAAAATATTTGCAATTTTATATAAGAAGACGAAGGTAAATAGGGCACACAAAGCCTGAAATACAAACATTCCTTTAAGCCCGAATTGTGCAAACGGTGAGCTGATTAAAGTAAATACGGGTTTGCCCCACAAATCGAGCAGCAGCTTCGGGTGCTGCCATGAGTAGCGCGCAATCAGATAATGCTCAATGCCGTCGCCGGAGTCGAATGTAGCTCCGGAGGTAAAAGCGATGCAGATTGCTGTAATTAAGGATGCGAAAAGCAGTAAGTAGAATAGCCTGTCAGATTTGGTTTTATCTTCAGTAGTCATGATAGTTGTTCTCAAACTATCTTATTCCAGGCAATTTGAAGCGGTCTTTGCCATGGTTTTTTCAATTAAAGGTATTTTACGCCTTCGGGAACGTTATAGAATGTGGGATGGCGGTAAACCTTATCGAATGCAGGGTCGAAAAAAGCGCCTACCTCTTCGGGCGTTGAAGCCGTGATGCTTTGCGCCGGCACCACCCATACGCTTGTGCCTTCGTTTCTGCGCGTATAGGTATCCCTCGCATTAAGTAATGCCATTTCGGCGTCGGGTGCATGCACGCTGCCCACGTGCTTATGCGGCTGACCCGATTTGCTTTGCACAAATACCTCCCACAGTAGCCACTGATTGTCCTTTCCTTGTGTTGTCATGCTGCTTTATTCTTTCTTTTATTGGCGTAGGCTGTTGCTGCATCCCTAACCCATTTGCCTTGTTCGTGGGCCTCTATTCTCGCCTTCAGGCGCTCCCTGTTGCAAGGTCCGTTGCCTTTTATTACATTATAAAATTCATCCCAGTTAATCTGACCGAAGTCGTAGTGCTGACTGGTTTCATTCCATTTAAGCTTGCTGTCAGGGATTTTTATACCAAGAAAATCGGCTTGTGGCACCACGCGGTCAATAAAACGCTGGCGCAATTCATCATTGGTCTCCCGTTTTACCCTCCATTTGGCCATTTCGGCGCTATGGGGCGAGTCCTTATCGTTGGGGCCGAACATCATGAGCGATGGCCACCACCAGCGGTTAAGGGCGTCCTGGGCCATTTCTTTCTGTTCTGCATTGCCGCGGCACAGGGTTAGCATTATTTCAAAACCCTGGCGCTGGTGAAAACTTTCTTCGCGGCAAATCCTGACCATTGCTCGAGCGTAAGGACCGTAAGATGCCCTTTGCAGCATCACCTGATTTATTATCGCGGCTCCGTCCACAAGCCAGCCCACGGCGCCTATGTCGGCCCAGGTAAGGGTAGGGTAGTTGAAAATATTGGAATATTTTGCTTTTCCTGAATGAAGCTGTTCCAGCAGTTCTTCCCGGGTTATGCCGAGGGTTTCGGCAGCGGAATAAAGGTATAAGCCGTGACCGGCCTCGTCTTGTATTTTTGCCAGCAGTGCAACTTTGCGCCTTAGGTTGGGCGCCCTTGTTATCCAGTTGCCTTCAGGCAGCATTCCCACTACCTCTGAATGGGCATGCTGCGATATCTGCCGTATCATGTTCTGCCTGTACTTTTCTATCATCCAGTCTTTAGGCTCAATGTACTGGTTTTCGTCTATCTTTTCCTGAAACCTGCGTTCCAGTTCCTCCGAGGTAAGGGTTGTCATACAGTATTGTTTAAATTGCCGAAAACACAAATATAATTTATTCCTGAAAATAACAGGCTGCTCACGTTCCTGTCAAAGTGCCTTTGCCTGCTTTACAACCCGAATTCCCTTACTATGCCAATCCGTATCATATATGCTCCGGGCATTATTACATGGTTATTTACCGGAACGCCGTTATTATACAGGGCTTGATTTACCGGAACGTTTGAACTGTAAAAGTTTACTTTTTCCCTCGACAACAGCGTAAGTATATAGCCGGCTCCTGCAAAATAATCCCACTTTTCCCTTTTGTAATATAATTCAAAATCGGCAGAGGCACAAAACAGGTTATTGGTATATTCCACATCCTTTACATAGGTTCCTATGTTTAACCCGTTAATATCAAAGCCCTGAAAAGTAGTGTCGTAATAGCTCCCGAGGAAGTATAGAATGTTCTCATAGAACAGATTTACGTTTCCTCTTAAAGAAAAATTTCCAGATTTGTTGAGGTTTACATAGTAACCTGCCCCCAAACCGATATTCCAGTTCAGGGTATTGGAAATATATCCGATAGATGCATCAAAAAAGTGTATGATTAAATGATTTTCAAAATCATGTTCCAGCCCGACTCCGATATTGGGCGAATTGGAAAGCCCGGTAATGTTCATGCTGTGGTTCATGACATATCCGCTGTTCACAGAGGTATAGCTGAATTGGAGATTATGGTTCAATGGTTTATAGCTGAAATCCTCGGCAAAAAATTTCAAGCCGATAAACTCCGAAAAGGTTTGATTGCTTGAATCAGGGATAACCGTCATAATATCTTGACAGCAGCCAAAAATAACAGAAAGAAGGAATGCTGCCGAGGAAACGATTTTTTTCATGGTAAGAAAGACAAAGGTAAGAATTATACAGGTTGCCAGAAAGAAGTTAAGAGCAGCGCTCAAGGCGGTTATGCTTCCATCAGCATTGAAACTCTTTCACGGCGACTCAAAGAGGCATGTTGAGGTATACATTGCGTGGGGCGGCAAATTCCGGTAGTATAATCAGAAGGAGATTTTACCGCTTATATTATAAGTATATGAGCCGACAGTGTATGTGAGGGAGCAGAAGGAAACAGTAGTCTTTCCATTGTTTAAACCAACATAAACGCTTCCGCCGGCGTTTACCACATAGGTTGTGAATGAATTCTGCGTAACCGAAATGCTGACTTCATAAAGATTGGGGTCTCCCATCGGGAACGGATAGGTGGTAACCGTGCTGAATATGCCGTTCACAGGGCTTGTTTTAAAGTATATTGTCACATTCTCAAATCCTGCGTTATCGCTTGCATTAAGGTTGCCTCCGGCATAATTAATATAGGTCATAGTGAAATGTACGCCATTATCAATTACCGTATTGGCATTCAGCTGGCAGGGAGCAGAATCGGGGGCTGCGTTGGGTATGGTGTATTTGATGCTTGGGCTTACGGCGTAGCCAAAAGAATTGGCGGCAAAACTTCTGAAGTAATAGGTGCTGTCGCGATGCATAAATACCGAACAGCTGAAGGTTCCGTTAGTGCCGTTTAAAAGAATCTGGTTAGGTAAAATATCTGTTGTAGGCTGATTGCTGTAACTGAAACCTACATACTGTATATCGTCTTTTCCTTTAGACAGAACGGTACCTGTAAGTATGGCGCTGTCATTTCCGAAGGGAACCACAGAATTAAACTGAACGACCGGCAATGTTTCCGAATACTTTTTGTTGCAGCTTACAAGTATTCCGAGTACAAATAAGGCCTTTAAATATTTTCCAATTTTTTTCATGTTCTAGTCGGAAACATGGCATATTGTTATAAATATCTTCCAGAATGTTTGTGCGCCATACGAGCCTGCAAAGCCCATACTTCGCCCAATTCCCACACTGAAAAGCCAGTTATCCGACAACTGGTACTGAACCCCGGCTCTGGGTATAATAAGGTAGTTATAAAATATGTCATTTGTTACACTGGACTGTATAAGTGTTTCAGCATAGTCGTCGTGTGAGATATCAAACACATCCATGCCAAGGTCCAGCCCGACAAATGGGGAGAAACGGGAATCTTTCAGTATTTTAAAATCATTTGATAGTCCGAATTGCAGAATGGAATATGAATGGATTACCTCGTACCCTGGCAGCAATTGAACCGGATTTCCGCCAATAGCATAAGTTTGAAACGTGTCCTGTGTGGGTTGAAAAACATAATACCCCATTAAAAAACCTATTTTATAACGGCTGTCTATATCTCCCAAATTGCCTTTGGCAACGAAATCGGCCCCGACACCGGGTTTTAATGCATAAGAGTAATAGTTGTCAGCAGGTACCATCAGCCCCGGCTGCAAGCCGAATTGCCCAAAGGCGCCATTAATACCGGAAAAGGCAAATAGTAACAATAATAGTGTGTGAAATGAGGACACCTTTGTGTTTTTTTGCATGAATATTATTGTTCAGAATCACAAAGATAGAATTTTATAGCTGCTGATTAAAGAAAACAATGCCATGCCTCTGTTTGCATTATATAGCATTAAAGAATTGTAAGCCAATAACACTTTTATTTGAGCCATTTTCAATCAATCATGCTTGTATATCAGGCATCAATTAATCTGATTTGTTAAAGGGTACTGATTAAAAGAGATACAAAAATGCTTTGGGGAAGTGAACGGATTACCTTCGCTTACATTATATATGCCTTTTAATAAATATGCTTACATTTGCATTTTACCAAATTGAATTCTCGCTATGAAATTTTTCGTTGATACCGCAAACCTGAAACAGATAAAGGAAGCCCAGGAACTGGGAGTACTGGACGGCGTTACCACCAATCCCTCACTTATGGCAAAAGAGGGTGTGGTTGGTAAGGAAAACATTTTTGAGCATTACAGGAAGATTTGCGAAATAGTTGACGGGGACGTGAGCGCGGAGGTGATTTCAACCGATTATGACGGTATGCTCAAGGAAGCGGCCGAGCTGGTAAAAATTCATCCGAGGATAGTGGTAAAGATACCGATGATAAAAGAGGGACTAAAAGCCATTAAGTATTTATCGGGGAAAGGCATAAAGGTAAACTGCACGCTCATATTTTCAGCCGGCCAAGCCTTACTTGCGGCAAAAGCCGGTGCCGAGTATGTGTCGCCCTTTGTCGGAAGGCTCGACGATATTTCCACTGATGGCATGGAACTCATACACCAGATCAGGGTGATTTTTGATAATTTCGGAATTAAAACCAAAATACTGGCGGCCTCCATTCGCAATCCCGTACACATTATTAAATCTGCCGAAATAGGGGCTGATGTGGCAACCTGCCCATTAAGCTCAATTTTAGCTTTGCTTAATCATCCGCTTACAGATATTGGCTTGGAGAAATTCTTATCCGATTATCGCACCTCACAGAGTGTGTCAAAAGTAAAAATTTAATCAGGAAATCCTATGAAATCAAACAAAAATAAACTCCTGCTTCTAATCGGAATCACCCTGCTTGTTTTCGCTTTCTCATCCTGCGGCGGCGACAGGGACATTCCTTCATCCAATCATCCGGAGCCTGTACACAGTTCGCACTGGTAACCAAGCGGAGTAGGGGATACAGTAATATGGCTGACAGCTGCTGCAGCAGATTCGCATATTATACCGGCTTACTGAATTTCTGAAATTCACCTTTTGTGTTCCATATAACCAGGCCTGTTTGCTTTTTACTGAACAATATCCTTGTATTTTCTCTTCTGAAACTGATCGAAGGTATCGCCTTTTCTTTTCTTTTTGAGCGATTCGGCACTGAAGATCAAAGTTAACTCCTGTGTTCCGGAAGTATAGTGATTTAAAGGGGAGGTTATGAGGTCATAGGAGTAGCAAACCTCAAAGCTATTATGTATGGTAAGGCCAAGATCGAGCGAAACGGCATCGTGCAGTACAAATGAAGCCCCGATGTAATATTTGTCGTTGCAGTGTACCCGGAGCGAATATGCGAGGTATATGGGCGCCCCGTATGTTTCGGCTGCGAAAAGCGAACTTTGCCAAATATAGTTGGCATTACCTGCAAAGTTATAAGAAAGGTAGCCATAAAAATGAGGCTCCAGTTGAACCACTCCTTTGTTGGTTGTATCAGGCATATATTTTTTGTACAGTTTCTCATCGGCTGCGGCAAGGTTATCCACGCTTAAACTGAATGCATACCGGTCGTTGTACAAATAGAGTCCCCCGCTTGCATCGGGAGCCCATGCCGTAGTATTCAGCGAGTAATCTATCGCAGGGTCGTTTGGCTGATATGTTGTTATTTTAGATCCGTTCACCGTGTATTCCATCATGGAAAATGCCGCACCGAAGGACAATACCAGATCGGGAAATTTTATATGGTAGCCATAGCAAAGGGTGTAGTCATTGCGCGTGGTTGGTCCGGTAACATCCTGATACACGTATCCGCCTAAACCCATTGCACCATGGTCGAGTTTGTAATTAAGACTTATCCCTTCGGTAATTGGCGCATCCGGCATTCCCACCCATTGGTTTCGGTAGTTAATCCGTACATCGTATTGCCTTTTTGTACCGGCAAAGGCAGGGTTAAAATAAAGCATATCCGAAGGGAATTGCGTAAATATGGGCAACTGCTGTGCTGCCGCATCCAGGCATATTAATGAAAATAACGAGTAAAAAAATATCCTTAAAAGTATGTTATTCATTAGTGGAAGAAGTGTGTCAGTATTTCTTTTCGCGTGGTCTCGGAGCGATTTAATAGAACAATATTTATTGCGGTTTTCTGATTATTGTAACAGCCCCTTCGTACTTACCTCCGGTTCCTGTATATACTAAATAATAATAGGTGGCATCCGGCAAGTTGGTTCCGGATGATGTGCCATCCCAGGTATTCAGGTAGCCATAGGCTTGAAAAACAATGCTTCCCCACCTGTTGTAAACTGTAACCTCGTTGTTCGGATAAAGGTCGATATTGCCAATATACCATGTATCATTGATCCCGTCATGATTAGGGGTGAAGGTATTAAAGAAAATCAACCCGCTGTCGGGGGTTACGTTTACAATCACCGAATCTATACCTATACAGCCTGCGGCATCCTGATCCACCACAATATAGGTGGTAGTTTTCGAAGGGCTTGCTATTGGATTTGCAATAGTTGAATCAGAAAGGGTATTTGAAGGCGTCCAGAAGTAATTTGTGCCGCCCGAAGCGCTTAATTGCACCGATTGCCCGCGATTAATTGTAAGGGGCGAAACGGTGGATATCGGGGCAGGAGGCAATAGGGTTACATTCACTGTAGTGGTATCGGAGCAGTTAGCATCCGATGCAATGAGCGTATAGGTGGTTACAGGCGCCGTTAACCCTGATGCGGAAACAGTAGGGTTTCCAATATTTGTAAAATTAAGTCCGTTTGCAGGCGACCACTTATAAATGTCGCCTGGCGGATTACCGGACGCTCCCAGCTTAGCTTTCCCTATATATGGGCAAATGGAGACATTTGTACCTGCATTTACCGAGCTTATGTTATCAAGGGATATTTTTACCGAATCGATAACTGTCCGGCCTGTGTTGTCTACAACTGTTAACGTGAATGTAGTGGTGGAGCAAACCCATGCTTTGGGGTTTGAAGTAATACTGTCGCTGCCCATACCGGTTCTTGGAGCCCAATGGTAGGTATATGGAGGTGTACCTCCGCTCGCAGTCGGATTGGCTATTGTGCCGCCGAGGGTTATTGTGTCACAATGGCATAAGGTTTGTGCCGTTCCGGCATTAGCCAGCAAGGGGTTGCCTCCGAATGAGAAAAAAGGCAGCAGAAAGAGGGGGGGAAAGACAAAAAGTATTCTTGCGACATTCCGCATGTGCAGCGATTTTTTTAATAAGTGGACAAAGATAATTCTTTTCTTAAATGAAGCTATTTTCTTCTTTATCATGGCTCAAATGTAAAGCTTTCACCTGATTGACTGGCGAGTGAAGTCGTAAGTTGTAAGTCATCATTCGTAAGTCAGATATTATATGCTGTTGTTTTTACTGTTTTGTTTTTATTTTGAAGTTCATTGCGGGTTAATCACTTTTAGGTCATTTTCGTTTATAACAGCTTTGGGTAGTTTACCTTTTTCAGTTTTGCCATTTTTTGCTGGTTCTTGCCGTATCTTGCCGAAATAGGGTG
>JABEUT010000081.1 GCA_013044305.1 Bacteroidia bacterium | reverse complement strand
ATCTTCTTTTATTTCTCTTATACCTTCAGGAATAGTCGGATATACCTGAAAAAGGTCATCCAAATAGGATAATTGATTTGCATAATCAATACTTAACTGTGTCCAATAGTTCATTTGCCAAAGTTAAGGGAAAATTTTTTATTTGGAAATTATAGAACTACTAAACTTATATCCCACGCTCCTTATGGAATGAAAGTAAACTGGTTTTTTAGGGTTATCTTCAAAGTACTTTCGGAAGGTTACAATATAATTATCCACGGTGCGCGAAGTGGGGGCGCTGGTATATCTCCATACTTTTTCTAAAATTAGTTCACGCGGCACCACTTCATTTTTATTTTCTATTAATAGTTTAAGCAGGTCTATTTCCTTTTTACTTATTTGCTTCTCTGCGCCGTTCTTTGTTTTTATTGTATATGTCCGGAAGTTCACCGAATTTTTACCGAAAGAATATTCTTCCGATTCCTTTACAGTATTAAATACAGGTGAACGTTTGAGCAGCGCCTTCACACGGAGCAGGAGTTCTTCGAGGTGGAAGGGTTTAACAAGGTAGTCGTCGGCACCCATTTTTAAGCCGTTTATCCTGTCTTCGGTGCTGCCGCGCGCCGTGAGAAAGAGAATGGGCGTGTGCTTGTCTATTTTCCTGAAATTGCGGCATAATTCAAAACCGTCCATGCCGGGAAGCATTACGTCTAAAATGAGCAGCGAATACCAGGCGCCATGAAATTTATTCCAGGCTGATGCGCTGTCTTCAAATGCTTTTACATCATAGCCCTCCATTTCCAGGTTTAGTTTTATAACCGAACGAAGGTTCTTCTCGTCTTCCACCAGCATTATCTTGTACGACATAACTTAAACCGGGAAAGGATTGATTTGGCCTGGTGTAAAAAGATATCTCATGGCGCAATTACGGGTTCTCCACTACTTTGAGCCGGGCAAAGCGCAGCAGCAACTGTTTCTTTTCACCGTTTTCGAACATTACAACTGCTTTGCTGTCGGGATATTTTCCTTCCGTTTTCAATACTTCGCCTCTGCCGAAGCGTTCGTGTTCCACAATCATTCCTGCCGCCAGCGCGCCAAGGTGCTCATTATTCAGGGGTGCGGCACCGGCCTGGGTCTTGTTTATGCTAACCAGCTTTTTGTTGGTTAATGGGGAGCGCATTACGGGTGGGGAGCCGTTGGAGTAGCCGGGCGATGCAGGGCGGGGTATGCGGTTTATTTCACGCGGCTGCCGCGGCTCATAGGACGATGGAACGGTGTAAAGAAAATCTGCCGGTATCTCTTCCAGAAAACGGCTTGGCTCGCAGCTTACGGAACTGCCATAGCGATAGCGGCTCATGGAGTAGGTGAGGGTGGCTTTTTTCCTGGCCCTGGTTAGGGCTACGTAAAACAGCCTGCGTTCCTCTTCCAGGTCTTCCCTGTCCATTACCGACATTTGGGAAGGGAACAGGTTTTCCTCCAGCCCGCTTACAAATACATAGTTGAACTCAAGGCCTTTTGCCGAATGTATCGTCATCAGCAGTACTTTATCCAGATTGTGTTCATCCTCTTTGTTCTGGTCCTCGCCTGTGAGCAGGGCAATATCTTCCATAAAAAGCCCAAGGGTAGGCTGCGGGGCGTCTGGTTCGGCGCGGAGCGAGAAGTCGCGCAAGCCGTTCAATAGCTCCTGTACGTTTTCCATGCGGTTCACCCCTTCGGGGGTGCGGTCGGTAAACAGCTCCTTAATTATTCCGCTGCCCGATGCTATAAAATCGCCTGCCTGAAATGCATTATGCGTAGGAACAATAGCCGAAAAACTTTTTATCAGGTTAACGAACTCCGATATTTTATCGCGGGTACGGTTCTGCAATCCCAGGTCAAAGTCGGGTATGTTTTCCATGACCGTCCACAAGCTTATGTCGTTATCGTATGCGGCCACGGTCATTTTGTCAACGGTTGAATCGCCAATTTCTCTTTTGGGGTAATTGATAACCCTTCTTAATGCCTCCTCATCATGCGGGTTTAATGCAAGCCTGAAATAGGCGAGTATGTCTTTTATCTCCTTGCGCTGATAGAATGAAATGCCTCCATAGATACGGTAGGGTATCCCGATTTTGCGCAGCGCCTCCTCCAGCGGCCGCGACTGGGCGTTGGTGCGGTACAGTATGGCAAACTCGCGGTAAGCGGAGCCGGCTTTTATGCGCAGGTCGTGTATGTTTTGGGCAATGGTTCGTCCCTCTTCGGAGTCGGTAAATGCACGCAGCACGGGTATTTTTTCACCTTGCTCATTGGCTGTCCATACCTTTTTAGCAAGCTGGTCGCGGTTTTTGGCAATAACCTGATTGGCGGCGTTCACTATAGTCTGGGTGCTTCGGTAGTTCTGTTCCAGTTTGAACACGGTGGTATCGGCGTACTGTTTTTGGAAGTTAAGCATGTTTTGTATGTTGGCTCCCCTGAAGGCATAAATGCTTTGTGCGTCGTCGCCTACCACGCATATATTCTGGTGTCTGGCAGCAAGCTGTCGCAGTATCATGAATTGCGAAAAGTTGGTGTCCTGATATTCGTCCACAAGTATATACCTGAACATATCCTGGTATTTAAGGAGGATATCGGGGTGGTCGCGGAGCAGTATATTTGTAAAATAGAGCAGGTCGTCGAAATCCATGGCGCCCGATTTGAAGAGCCTCTTGGTATAGGTCTCGTATATCTGTCCGAAATGTTCACGGTGCATAGCCCTGTCTTCGCTATTATAATGGGCGTCATTTGCGTAGTCTTTTGCCGAAACGAGCATGGTTTTTAATGATGATATTCTTCCGAGCAGGGGCGAAGGCTTGTAAGAATTATCATTCAGGTTCATTTCCTTCACTATATTTTTAAGCAGGCTCTTGGAGTCTTCGGTGTCGTAAATGGTAAAGTTGGGCGGAAAGCCTATCCTGTACGATTCTTTGCGCAGCAGGCGTGCAAAGGTGGAATGGAATGTACCCATCCACAGGTTGCCTGCTTCAGGCCCCACCAGCCCTGCTATGCGTTCCTTCATTTCGCGTGCGGCCTTGTTTGTAAATGTAAGAGCGAGAATTGAAAATGCATCCACGCCTTTGTTAAGGAGGTGTGCAATGCGGTAGGTAAGCACCCTTGTTTTGCCCGAACCGGCGCCTGCTATAATCATTACCGGCCCGTCTGTACACTCAACGGCGGCGCGCTGTTCACTGTTCAGTTCCTCCAAAAAATTCCTCTCATTCATTTGCTGGCAAAGGTAGGCTAATTAAAGTATAAAAATGAAAAAGTGCGTAATAATTTACGGCTGATTTATCTTTTTCCTGAAAAGCATAAAGAGGATAATCAGATTCCACTTATTATGAATATCGGGCAAAGTCCTTCAACAATTTTTTCGGCTACATTTGCAGACAAAGCAATTCGCCTAAAATGGAAATTTCAGATAAGCCGCATTCCTTCCTGTTACTTATTAGTTCCGTAATCGGGCTGTTTTTTTCCTTCGCTTGTCGTTTTTCACCTAAGCCGGTATCTACTTTTCCCGGTTATTCCGCAATCAATGATGTAACTTATTATAAGTTTTGCGACATGGGAAGCGGCACCATGCCAGGTGCCGACAGTGTTAAGTTCCGCATTATGGAAGTGGCCGTAAATTTCAGCAAAATGAATGATTCGGTGTTCTGGTCGCCTCCGGCCTCCAGTCCGGGATACCCTTTCTATTATTATTTTACCTATGGCGCACTGGCTCATGGTACCGCCTTTGAACGGCACCTGATTGGAACAAGGAAAGGCGATAGCCTTATATATATACTCCCGTCCGATACACTGTTCCGGTCTTTTTTTCATCTTCCTCTGCCGTTCTTCCTGCATAAGGGCGAAAATGTAAAGGTGCATGTGAGGGTGGCTGCAATAATGGACTCATTGCAATACAGGGCTGCGTTGAACGCCATAAGGCAATATCGGAAAGATATGGATATGCAGGAGCAACTGAACCTGCTCCATTATGCCGAAACACACCACCTGCCCGACAGCACGCGGAAGGGCGGAATCTATTTTCTTCCGCTCGAGGCAGGGAAGGGAGACAGCGTGAAGGACGGAAACCTGGTGAGTATCGCCTACAAAGGCTATTTTATTAATGGGCGTATATTTGACTCCGTTTCCCCCGAAAGCCCTCTGCAATTCAGGTTAGGGGATAAGGATCAGACCGTAGCCGGGCTCGAAATTGCAATAAAAATGATGCGTGAAGGCGGGAAAGCAAAAATAATTATACCTTCGCAACTCGCTTTTGGTGAAAAAGGGTCGCTTACAGGAATTGTTCCGCCGTACTCAACCCTTGTTTACGAAGTTAAGATAGTGTCAGTGAAAAAATGAAAATATCAATCAAAAATTATCAACCAACCAACACCTTATGAAAAACAACCGAACCGATCTCTGCAATTCATTACACAGCTTCCAACGTTCCGGCGCAATGGTTGCAACAGCGGCGCTTACTTTATTTGCCGCCTCATGCAATCAGGGATCGCAGGGCGACTTTTCAGTTGATAAAGCCACGGGAGTGCAATACAAATTCATAAAGCACAACGAAAATGGCGCCAAGCCCGCAGCCGGAGACTATGCACAGGTGGAAATGATTTTTAAAACAGATAAGGATTCGGTAATCATGAATACCCAAACCATGAGAAGAAGGCCCGGCGACACAAGTCATGGAATTCCCATTCCTCTCAAATTCAATTTTGCAGGTTGCCTTGAGCAAGGCATCACCCTGATGGCAGCCGGCGACAGCGCCCTGTTCAGGATAAACGCCGACTCGCTTTTTGTTAAACAATTCCAGATGAAAAAACTGCCTCCGTACATTCATCCGGGCAGTTACCTGACATTTCAGGTGAAACTGCTTTATTTCCAGACACAACAGCAAATGCAGCAAATGCGCCAGGCCATGATGGCAAAAAGACAAGCCGAGGCCGAAGCCATGAAAGCACAGGAAAACCCTTCCATTGAAAAATACCTTGCCGACCACCATTATAATGTTAAGCCGAATGCCGACAGCCTATATGTGCTGAAGAAAACCAGCGGCAAAGGTCAGGAAATAAAAGACGGCGACACTGTTACAGTAGCCTACACAGGCAGGCTGCTAAGCGGACAGGGATTCGATTCATCCACTGCCGCCCACGGTCCGTACAAATTTGCATACAGCGCCAATGCGCCGGCAATAAAGGGCTGGATACTTGCCCTGAAAGGCGGACACCTTGGCGATAAGCAAACCATACTTATTCCTTCGGCGCTGGGCTACGGTCAGTATGGAATGGGTAACGCCATTCCTCCATACTCACCCCTTATCTTCGATATGGAAGTGCTAAAGGTGGAAAAAGGACAGGCTGCCGGAAACGGAAAGGCAAAGAAAAAATAGGCACCAAAAGCAAGCAGCATGAAAAGCAGGTTTTCAAACTTATTGCAGGAAGCCGCGACAGGGAAGCCTTGCAGCAGGCCGGGTAACCTGTTGCTGATTGCAGGCCTTCTGTTTGGTGTGTCCGCGATGTCTTCAGCCCAAAAGCAAAAAAAGGCAAAGGACAAAGATTCAAAGAAAATTGAATACAGCACCGATGCCGCCACAGGGGTAAAGTACCATTTCTACAAGCACAGCAAATCGGGCGCCAAGGCCGGCATGGATGATGTTGCCACACTTGTTATTCAGTGGAAGAACAACAAAGATTCCATAATCTTTAATTCCATTGCCAATAAGCATAGGCGGCCCGGCGACAGCATTGGTACTATTATGATCATGCTCAAGAAGAGTTTTAACGGATGCCTGGAACAGGGTATTACCTTAATGGCCGATGGCGACAGCGCCTCCTTTTTGGTAAGTGCCGACTCCCTTTACCTGAAAACCTTTCACATGCAAAGCCTGCCACCTTTCATACAGGCAGGCACCAACCTTACCTTCGAGGTAAAGCTTGTTAAATTTCAAACACATGATGAAATAATGAAAATGCAGGAGGACGAAAAAAAATTAAAAGACGAACAGGCGGAAAAACAGAAGAGGCAAGAACCCGTACTGATTTCAAAATACCTTGCAGACAGCAACTACTCGGCGGTTAAACCCACTGCCGACAGCCTGTATATTCTTAAAAGGACAGCAGGACACGGTAAGGGTGTTGCCATAGGCGACTCGGTTTATTGCAGGTATGTAGGAAAGTTTTTAGACGGCAGGATTTTCGATCAGTCATCCATTCATGGAAACGGACTGTTCCCGTTTGTTTTCAATGGCATGGCAAGCCCGGTTATTAAGGGCTGGTCCATCATCATTGGCGGAATGACCGAAGGAGAGAAAGTTACCGTTCTCATCCCCTCAAAGCTGGCTTATGGCGCTTACGGGGCAGGCAAGCTGATACCTCCTTACACACCCCTGCTCTTCGACATAGAACTGGTGAAAGTGGCAAAAAACGCCAAATAAATTTAGAAGGGGGGCAATTAAGCTGATACCCAAACCGGAAAAAGGCATAGAAAAGTACAACGCCTGTAACCGGTGCAAAGGCTTAAAACCTGTTTACTTTATTCCTGTCCTCTGCCCGGCTATTGCTTGTGAAAGGACTATCTTTGAAACCGAAATCATTTAACTATGGACAGACT
>JABEUT010000080.1 GCA_013044305.1 Bacteroidia bacterium | reverse complement strand
TTGTTTTTTGTTAGTTTTGGTTTTACGAACACGCCGACCAGCGCGAGGCATTGTTCTGGAATGACTTTATGCGCGGGTATGAAAAGATTTTTGAAAGGTGCAGTCCTTCCCTGCCCTGGCTCATCGTGCCTTCCGATAATAAGTGGTACCGCAACTATATTATCGCCAAAGAAATAGCCTCTACCCTGAAGGGCATGAAAATGAAATACCCTGAAAGCGGGGAAAGCAAAGAAATGTAATTAAAAAAGCAGGCACTTCCGCCTGCTTTTGATATATGGTATCGGCAGTTTGTGCCGTATCTGCTACTGTTCTTCTCCGCCTGTTTCCCAGCCCGAAAGGATAACGGCGCAGCCTGTGGCGCAAATTTTCGGGTTTGCTTCCGGTATCGTATAATCAATAAATATACGGCCATAGCGGTTGGCATCCTCCGTGAAATCGAAAAAGCCCACGTGCGAATTTTTCAGCGAGTCGGTGTTATAGGTGTACAGGGCGCTTCTCTTTTTTGCGCCTTTGGGTACGTTGTAAATAGACACTTCGGTGCCCTGCGGCATGGAGGAAATGTTCACAATAACCCTGTATATCATACCGGGCATGGCAGGCAGGTTTATCTCCGGAGTCTGCTGTATGCTTTTCAAGTTCACGTGCAAGGTGTTTATGGCATTGTAATGAAATGGTTTCAAACGTGCCCTGCAGCTGTCGGTAAGCACCTGAATATCGCATGCGGCGGTGGCAGGGGCCTGGGCATTTGCGGTGGCGGCAAAAGCGAGAGATACGAGGAATGTTGTCAGGTGCTTCATATTACTGTGTTTTTGTTTCGGGATTTACTAAGATATGAATTTTTGTCTCAAGTCTTCTATTTGCTTTCCAATCTGGCTGATGTGCTCATTGGTGAGTTTGGCTTCCTGATTGCTGTCGCCTGTACTTTTAACTTCAGGAAAAGAACTGTAGGTGCTTTCGATGGCATTCAGCGCATTTACCAGTTCAGGAATATGCGAATCACGGCTGCTGTATGAATTCAGAGATTTTATCAGGTTATTAAGTATGGTCATCTGCTCCGAAATGCGGTCGCTTATCCTGTCATTTGTCTTGGCTCCGTACACCTTTGATCCGATGTACATGCTTTCAATCCATGCTCCGGCAAACGATATGGCTCCTATGTACTTTTCATTGTTGGCGCCAAGATAGGTGTCGGTTTCCATCTGCAGGTCTGATGTAATATCGGTAAGGGAATCTTCTGTATTGAGGTTCTGCTCAAAGCGTTTTGCCATATTATTGATTTCAAACACGCTTCCGAAGCCAAGCTTGTCGGCAAGGGAGCGAAGGGTTTTCAAATAGCTCATGGCGTCCTCGTTCTGCCTGTTCAGTACGCAATAGGTAAGGTCTGCCGCATAAATGCCCATATTTAGCGCCTGCGAATACTTCGAATCGTATTTTGAGATGTCTTTTGTTTGGTTTGTAAGCCCGGGCATGTAGGAGAGACCTGCCCTTCTGAAAATAACGCCAATCTGCATAGGCGAAGGCAGCATATATGCAACGGTGTCTTCAGTATTCTTGTCTCCCTGCGCTGCTGTATGCAAGGTGTCGGCAACGGCAACGGTATTCTGTGATCCGTTCCCCTGCCTGCATGAAGAAAGCAACAGTCCGGTAAAAACACCTGTGAAAACAATGGCATTATTGTATATTTTCCTCATTCTCACTTAAATATTTCCCTGAATTACAGGGCGCAATTTAATATAAATTCCGTTTACTACCTGCAAAAATACAATTTTCTTATTATTAAACATTTGGTACCTTTTCATTCCCCCGGTGTAAGCCCCGTCATCACCCAGTCGTTGTCGGAGGAATTGATTTTTGCATCGCAGTAAGTACACTGCGTTATAGTGGTGTCGGTATAGGGCGCTCCACAGGACGGACAAGCGAAACTCCATAATTTCGTTTTCTGCACCGCACCGGCTTTCTTTGCAAGTGTCAGTTGCATCGGACGTTCGGTTACGGTATCATCGAGTTTCGCCAACCTGCCTCCCGGCTCTTCCTTCAGGCGCATGGAGGAATAATTGATATTGAAAACGGCATAGTACATATTGTTCGCAAGTACGCAGCCCACGAGGTTTACGGAATTCAGGTACAAACGGTTATATACGAACTTATCTTCCCCTTTAATCTTGTTTTCAATTGTGGCAAACAGTTCATCGCTTGTAAACCTGCGCACATACTTCAGGTCATGTGTAACCTTCGATATAAAGTACTGCATTACAGCGTTGGAGGCTTTATCCTCCATCAATTGTATTGAAAAGTCGGCGCCCTTATCGGCGAACAAGGATTGCAGAGAAGGGTCCTGTGCCGAAATCCTCGCCTCGTTCCTGTTGTAATCTTCTTCCTGTGTTATTTCGCACAGCACCCAGTCATAATCGCCAAGGTATGTTACCGTTCCGCACGATTCGCACTGGCTCACCTGCCCGCCCTTGTCGTTCGAAGGGAAACCGCATTTAGGGCATACATTGGTATTGTACAAATCTTTTTCCGCTACCCCTGTCTTCTTGATGAAAGTCCAATATTCGGTAGCCTCATCGCCGGTAAACTGCTCATCAAATGCAGGGTGCTTTTTGCAAATAAAATTATCGTCCATGCTGAAATAGACCGATGCGGTAATTATGCTGTAATCCCCTTCCTGCATGGCAGATTCGATACGCACCTGCTTAATTTTTATATTGCTTAAAATGTTCGTTTGCTCAAGCAGATTCATCATAGTGAATTGCGCGTTGAAGCGTTGGTAAACTCCGTCGGAAATCCACCTGCGCACCTTGGAAAGGTTTTTATTCTGCCAGGCATCCTGTATGGCAAGGAAAGCGGTACTTACCTTTTGGGTAAAAGTCTGCGGATTAAACCCGGGATTGGCGGCAAAAAATTCAGGACTAACCTGTTGCGGACCGCCGGCAGGACCGGCAGAACGACCGCTTTCCATGTCTGTTCCTCCCGATTTGCTTTTATTCATATAGCGGTAAACGAAATATGCCGCCACGATAAGCAGGATAATAATTTTAACCGGACCGGGCAGAATGAAAAACCAGGCTATTGCTCCTCCCAGCCCGCCGCCGCCGTCCGAACCGTGTAAAGAATGGCTTCCGCCCGCTCCGCCTGCACGCGGGTAGGCAGAAAGGGCTGCAAGAAGCAGGCAGGCGGTAAAAATTAAAATATTTTTCGTTTTCGAACTCATAACATAATGCCTTGTGGCGATAAAAGTAAGATATTTTTTTACACTCCCCACCCTAAAGGATGGGGCTACTTTCTTTTGCTCTTCAAACTAAGAAACTATAAAATTTTCAATACCTTTGCATTAATATAAAATCCTCCAATGAAAAATTTACTTCGGCTGCTCGCTTTCTTAGCCCTTATTTTAAGCGCTGCCTCTTCGTACGCCCAAACCGACAAACTCTCGGTTATTAACAACGTAAATCTTGAGTCGAAAAAACTGAAGGCGCGGCAGGCATACCTGTCATACGATTATCCTACCGCCGTGCGGCTTTACAACGAAATACTTGCCATGAAACCGACCGATGCTGAAGCGGCGTTTCATCTCGGCGAATGCTTTCAGGAACAAAACGACAACGATCAGGCGATTACATATTTTGAAAAAGCCGAAAAGGAAGATCCGGTTTGCGACGACAACCTGCACCTGAAGCTTGGAATATCTTACCAGCAAACCATAAAGCTGGACTCGGCTATTATCGAATTCAACAAATACAAGGAACTGGTAAAAAACAGCGCTTCCAGAATCAATCAGAGCGGAGTGGACCAGTATATACAGCAATGTAAAACCGCCAAGGATTTGATGGCTCATCCTGTAAACGTAAAAATAGACAACCTCGGGGAAGCGGTCAATACCTCCTATGATGAAAAAAGCCCATCGGTTACGGCCGACGGCAAAATGCTGATATTTACTTCACAAAGACCGCTCACACAGGTTCCTAAAGATGAAAACGGCAACGACGACCTGCTGGACAATGTGTACAGTGCAAAATGGGATTCGGTGAATAAAAAATGGGCGCTCTCCTACCCTGTTGAAGGCTTCGTAAACTCATCCAACGACAAAACAGCATGCTCCAGCATTTCACCCGACGGCCTCATCATGTTCATATACAAGAACAACAATTCCGATGCCATAGGCGGCGATATTTACATATCGAAAAGAGAACGCTCCGGAAGGTGGGGGCAGCCAAAATCAATTGGCAAGCCCATCAACACATCCTATTACGAAGACTGCGCCACCCTGTCGCCCGACGGCAATACCTTGTTTTTTATAAGTGAAAAACCGGGAGGCTACGGCAACGCAGATATTTATTCTTCCGAAAAAATTTCAAAAGACCAATGGGCGGAACCTGTGAATCTTGGGCCTGTTATCAATACGGCTTACGATGAAGGCGGCATGTCCATGGCTCCCGACGGCAAAACGCTTTTCTTCAGTTCTACCGGGCACAATTCCATGGGCTCCTACGATATTTTTAAGTCGGTAAAAAATGACAGCGGAGAGTGGAGCGAACCGGTAAACCTGGGGTATCCCATCAACACCGTCAATACCGATGTAAGTTTTACCATGTCGGCAGATACGCGCTACGCCTACTTTGCCAGCAACCGAAAGGGCGGCTTGGGAGGAAGAGACATTTACAGGGTTGATTTAACGGAATACCCCTTGCTGGGGTCAAATAGCGGCAAAGGGAAAGCCACCGGTCTTTCCATACTGCGAGGCAAAATATCGGACAGTAAAGGCAAGCCAATTCAGGATGCCTCGGTTACCATAAACGACAGTACGAATACTAAAGTAGCGTCGCTTAAGACAAACAGCGAAGGGCTTTATTTTATTACCCTGAAGGCTAATTCCAAATATAAGATTAGAGTGGCATACAAGGGGTATAAATCAAGCAACACTCCCGTAAAACTGCCCTCGTCTCCAACGGGAACCTACTCCATGACGGAAGACATAATGCTGGAAAAAGAGTAGAACTATACTAATTTGATGATTTGATTCCCGATAGCTATGGGGATTGTCTATGAAAGTATTTTCTAAGTTTGCAGACACTGGGCGTATTTTAATTAGCATTATTTCAACCAGCCACCCACTTGGCATGAAGAAATACTCAATAGTTTTTTTGCTTTTTATTTTGTCGAAAACTTGCCTTGCCCAAATTCAAGAAAATGAAACTACAGCTAACATAGACGCTAACTATTCAGTATTCGGGAATAATAATAGTATCAGTACAACCGGCAGTAATACCCCCATTATACCCCTACTAAGCGGAACCTTCGATTACGCTTTTACTAATCTATTCAGCTATGGGGCAGGATTGTCGTTTCAAGAGTTTACAAACAACCAACAATATCCATCTCCTGTAACTGGAAATAATTCTGGACAGCCCGGGGGCGGTGGCGTACAGAATTATCCGGGAATTACCTTGACAGAAAATATAGAAGTGACTGATATTGGGGTACACTTATTTATTCATCCTTTGAAGTTACCGGGTAAAATGGATACATATTGCGGTATACGGTTCGGATATTTCTTTTCCAGCTTTCCTTCCAATTCCTTAAGTTACACTTTTGTTATTGGAGGCTCAATTTATGCTAATAACTTAATCGGGCTTAATCTTGAAGCAGGATTTGGTAATCTTTATTACTATGCCGGCGGAGGACTTTCTTTATTGATTAGAAGGCACCATACTACACCCACACCGCCTTCTCACTAAATTGATATATATATATAT
>JABEUT010000079.1 GCA_013044305.1 Bacteroidia bacterium | reverse complement strand
GCATATAATTCCGATTCGTAAGGCACCAGCGTGCCCGTTCCATACTGCCCGAACAGGCGCAGGTGAAAGTCGAGGCGCTTGCCGAGCTGCTGTTTGTTGAGCCAGGTAAACGTGGTTTGAGAGTAACTGTAGGAGGTGGTAAGCACCGAGGTGCAGAAGTGTAGGTCGACAGTGCCGCTGCCCGAAGGGGAATAGCGGTATTCATGAAGTATGCCCGCTGTAATGGTGTTGTTCATAACCCCTGTCTGCCACAGCCGCGGGTAAAGCAGGTAATTGGTATCCCAGGCATGAGGTATGTAAAGGGCTTCCAGCTTTACGTAAAATGTATTCTTACGGGAGTTGTCCTGTACCTGGAAATTTAACTTCCCCTCGTCGAGTCCGTTGGCGCTCTGCCCGTAAATGTCGACCGATGAGTTGCGGATAAAGTTGCCGGTAGGGGTTTGGTAATTGAGTGTAAAGGCAAGCGGTTCGTGCAGGTTGATGTTGGGCGTGGAGTGGGGCAGATTTTGAAAGAAGCCGGTGTTGAAGAGCAGCGTTGCATTGAGCTTGTGCATGGTTTGCATATAATCTCCGTTGACATGAAAACCCAGCTGCATCCCGTCGTAGCCGTTATACCAGAGCGAGGGCCCGACGAAGGCTTCGTAGTTGGTCCAGTCGGGTATGTTGTATATCTTGGAATCGAAATAAGTTTTAACGGGGAAGGGCTTGCTGTTATTCAGCATATTAATGTCGGCGAGCCTGCGCGAGGTATCAATGGTAACCGATTTTATACCGTTGGGAATGGTAACCGCAGCATCATATTCCGGTTGAATTTTACCCCAGCCTATCCAGCGCGGGAGTATGGTTGCGCCTGTCTTTTTTTCAAACCAGCCGTTGGGAATATAGTAGTTGAATACGCTGTTGGATTTGGAAACCACAGTAAAGTCAATGGGCATCTGCATTCCGCCTTTCCGCACAAAGCGTATGATGTACTTGTTCTTCCCTCTTGCCTTCTTAATGCGTTTGATGCCATAATCGAGATTCTTTGATGTGTTGAGCCACTCGTCAAAGAACCATGTAAGGTCGGTATGCACAAAGGAGGTAACGGAATTGCGAAAGTCGTTCAGATAGGGATGGCAGAATTTCCACTGGTTGAAGTAATGCTGCATTGCCGCAAAGAACAGGGAATCGCCGAGCATGTATTGAAGGTTGTACAGCATGGTGGCAGTTTTAAAATAAACCTGCCCGTATCCGCCGCCGTGCCCCAGGGCGCTATGGTAATCGTCAGAAGAGGTGTTCAGCGTAACGTCATTGAAACCCGAAAGCTGGTTGTTCAGGTAGCCCAGATAGGTATATACCATGCGTATGGATGAGGGCTTTGAGAAGCGGCGTGCGTATTTGTTTAGTGGAGGATATTCGAGAAGGTTTTTGCCGTTCAGCTCTTTGTAAGTCCAGCACTCCACAAACTCCGTGAAGCCTTCATCAAGCGCGGCACGGTATGTTTCATTGTTGCCCACCATTCCGAAGAACCAGTTGTGGCTTATTTCATGGGTAAGCAGGGAGCGGTAATCGGGGTCGTAACCACCGTCGAGGGTAAGCATCGGGTACTCCATGCCGTCGCGCGCATCTGCAACAATCATCTTCGGATAGGCAAACATGCCAAAGAATTTGGAATTGCAGGCTATTACGGCTGCCGTGTACAGAGCCGAATTCTGCCATCCGGCCGCATGCATTTCTTCGGCAAACCCGTAGCATTTTATGCCGTGCCATTCTGCCCTGGCTATACGGTAGGTAGGGTCGGCGGTGAGTGCAAAATCATGCACATTCTCGGCATGGAACAACCATGTTTTGGTGGTACGGTTCCGGGGTATTACTATGGAAGGTGCGGAATTGTATCGCTTGTGGGCAAAATTTCTTATGTCCAGTTTGCGCATCAGGGTATCCGGCAGCATTTCATCCTCATTCAGCAGGTTGCCTGTTGCAGCCACCACATAGTTGTTCGGAAGGGTAAAAGCTACATCGTAGCAGCCATAATCGCCATAGAACTCATGGGCAAGGTGCTGCTGCACATCCCACCCGAACTTGGTATCGTACACGCATATACGCGGGTAGAAATGCACACAGTCAAAATGTTTCAGCACCGTGTCGCCCTTCTTATTCTGCCAAGCAACGAACATCTTCATGCGGTTGCGGTTGCCGCCCTGATCGAAGTAGGTTCTGAACATGATATGAAACGATACGTTCTGTCCCGGATATACAGGCTTGTTCAGGTAAACTTTCAGCACCGTGTTGTCGAGTTCTGTTTTAAGGGCGATGCCGTTCATGGTTATTGACTTTACCGCACATCCGCTGTCTTCGGCCTCATATTTGCCGAAAGCAGGGTAATAACCGTTATTTACTGATAAGGAAGTGTAATAGGAGTGTTTATTCTGGGCATTGGAGTAGAGATGAAAATACACATAAGGCAGGGTATCGGGCGAATTGTTCCAATAGGTAAGCATCTCATCCCCGTCAATGATATTGAGGGAATCATTCAGCCTGGCTAAAATCTTATAATGCACATCCTGCTGCCAGTAACTTTTCGAAGGAGCCCTGTTCTGCCAGTAATAGGGGTTGGCAGGGCTGCGGTAGGTATCGGGCGGAAAGGGATAATCCTGACTATATATAAAGCCGTGAACGAAAAATAATACCGCAAAAAAGAGTAAGGGATTGCCTTTGATTTTCATTTACTTGTCCGGTTTGTGATATAATATGAAAAGCATGAGTATAAGACTGAACCTGTAGATGCAATATTACATAATTCCCGATACTTCATAAATTCTTCATAATTGAGTTCTACCTTTGATTTATAAATAACCAATTAATCTAACCAAGTCATGAAAAAGTTAAGTGTAATCCTCGCCTCTCTGGTACTTTTCGCCGGAGTTTCTTTTGCAAGTCCTAAACAAGACCAAAAGAAAGCTGATAAGAAAACCGAAAAGAAAGCCACCCCTAAGAAAGTTGAGAAGAAAGCTGACAAAAAGGCTGACAAGAAAGCTGACAAGGGTGACAAGAAAGCCGCAAAATAAACGGCCTTTCAGTTATACCAAGAAATCCCGCCTTGCAGCAATGCAGAGCGGGGTTTCCTGTTTTTACGACTCAAGGAAATCGGTTATTTTACTTTGTATTAAACCGCATGGCAGCAAGGCGGGCTTTTCAGTTACCGTTATTGTCAGTACATTGCCTGAAACAGAATAGTTTCCTTCTATTATTCCCACGATGGGAACTGCAAGCGTAATTTTTCCCGAATGTTCATCGCCGGTCAGCGTTCCGCCCTGCAGTTGCAGCTTGGCTCTTGTTTTGTCAATCAATTCGCGGGCGGTGCCCGTCATCTTTATCTCAAAAGGTTCACACATAATCTTGTGATTGGTTGTTAGATTTGCCCAGCTTGCCGGCTAAGCATTTGGCAGTATGGGAGTTTTTGCATTTTAAAATATCCTCCGGTATCCCCTGAAATACAAGGTTCCCGCCTTTGTCGCCCCCTTCTGGCCCCAGGTCAATAAGCCAGTCGGCGCACTTCATTACATCGGGGTGATGCTCAATAACCAGCAGGGTGTGCCCCCTGTCCACCAGCAGACGGAAGGCATTAAGCAGTTTTTTAATGTCGTGGAAGTGCAGCCCCGTAGTGGGTTCATCGAACACAAACAGGGTGTTGACACCTGCAGCTCCCTTTGACAGAATGGATGCGAGTTTAACCCTTTGCGCCTCGCCTCCGCTTAGCGAGGAGGAGGATTGTCCGAGTTGCACATACCCCATACCTACATCCTGCAAGGGCTTAAGCTTGTCGGCAATCCTCCTGCGCAGCGTGCCTCTTTCCTCACGGCCGAAAAAATCCACAGCCTCATCCACGGTCATTTCGAGAATCTGTGAAATGTTTTTGCCATTATATTCCACTTCCAGTATGTCGCTTTTAAATCTTTTCCCCTTGCATTCATCGCATACAAGATGAACGTCGGCCATGAACTGCATTTCAATGGTAACTACTCCTTCGCCCTCGCAGACATCGCATCTGCCGCCCGCCACATTAAAGGAAAAGACGGAAGGGTTGTAGCCGCGCACCTGCGCCAGTTTTTGTTCCGAAAAGAGGGTGCGTATCTCGTCGAAGGCTTTAAGATAGGTTACAGGATTGGAGCGCGAACTCCTTCCTATGGGGCTCTGGTCAACCAGTTCCACTTCATTTATCAGATGGGTGGCTCCCGTAATCTTATCAAAGGAATTGCCGGCGACAGGCGACATTTGCCCTGTCATTCTCTTTAATGCCGGGTAAATGATGCCTTTTACAAGCGATGATTTTCCGGAACCCGATACCCCGCTCACTACAGTCAGCCTGCCCAAGGGGAACTTAACGTCTATGTCTTTCAGGTTATGCTCCCTTGCGCCTTTTATCTCAATAAAATTTGAAGGAAGGCTCATTCTTGCAGGAATTTCTATGCGTTCGCTGCCATTCAGGTACCTTGCGGTGAGGCATTCCTTTTCATCAAGCAATTTCGAGGGGCTGCCCTGAAAGACAAGTTCTCCCCCGTTGTTGCCCGCAAGCGGGCCAATGTCTATTATCTCATCTGCCGAGCGCATGATGTCTTCGTCATGCTCCACGAGTATTACGGTATTGCCCAGGTTTTTCAGTTGTTTTACAACCTGAATAAGCTGCATGGTATCGCGGTGGTGCAAGCCAATGCTCGGTTCATCCAGAATGTACAATGAGCCTACCAGGCTGCTGCCGAGCGAAGTGGCCAGGTTCAGCCGTTGCGACTCACCTCCGGAGAGCGTATTTGATGCCCTGTTCAGGGTAAGGTAACCCAGCCCCACATCGGTAAGGAATTGCAGGCGGCTGTTTATTTCCTTAAGCAGGCGGCGCGAGGTATCGGTTTCGCTTTTATCAAGTTTTTCGGGTAGGGTTTTGAAAAAGGCGGAGGCTTCATTCAATTGCGAAAGCACAATGTCGAAAATGGACTTGCCTGCTATTTTTACAAAGCGGGCATCCTTTCTAAGGCGCGTGCCCCTGCATTCCGGGCATAGCGTTTTGCCGCGGAACCGCGACAGCATCACCCGGTATTGTATTTTATAACTTTCCTTTTCAATCTGTGCAAAAAAGTCATTCAGCCCCTGAAAGTGCTTATTGCCTTCCCATACAAGATTTTTTTCTTTTTCGGTGAGCTGATAATAGGAACGATGAACAGGGAAGTTGCATTTCCGCCCGCCTATGACCATCTGCTCTTTCCACCAGGACATTTTTTCGCCTTTCCAGCAGGCTATGGCATCGTCGTAAACAGATAAATTCTTGTCGGGTATTACCAGGTTTTCATCAATATCTATTACCGTGCCGAAGCCCTCGCATCGCTTGCAGGCGCCTACCGGGTTGTTGAAGCTGAAGAAATGCACGCTCGGCTCCTCAAACGTCATTCCATCCGCTTCAAGCCTGTCGCAGAAGGTATGCTTCTCCGCCTTTATTTTGGCTGACTTTCTGCCTTTTGCACCGACCTGCGTTGCATCTGTCAGAGGGAGGATTTCTACAAAACAGGTTCCGCCACCCTCATAAAAAGCCGTTTGAACAGAGTCGGCTACCCTTGATTTAAGGCTTTCATCCCATGCTTCAGGCACCTCAATGCGGTCAATAAGTATGCTGAAATCTTTATCCTGATAATGCTCAACACCTTTCTCCAGCAATTCATCAATCCGCAATATGCCGCCTTTATACTCAACACTCGAAAACCCTTGCTGCAGCAGCAGTTGCAGGTATTCCATCAGCGTTCTGCCGGGTTTTAAATTCAGGGGGGCGGTAATGGCGGCGCGCAGGCCGGCCTTAAACGAAAAGATAAAACTTACCACATCGCTTACGGTTTGCCTTTTTACAATTTTACCCGAGACCGGCGAGTATATCTTCCCGATGCGTGCGAACAGGAGTTTAAGGTAATCGTAAATTTCTGACGAGGTGCCCACAGTGGAGCGCGAAGTACGGGTTACCACCTTCTGCTCTATGGCTATGGCGGGCGACAGGCCTTTAATATAATCCACATCCGGTTTGTCAATCTTTCCGAGGAACTGCCGTGCATAGGCGGAGAGCGATTCCACGTAACGCCTTTGTCCTTCGGCATAAATGGTATCGAATGCGAGCGAGCTTTTTCCCGAACCCGATACGCCTGTTATTACCACCAGCTTGTTGCGCGGTATGGCTACGTCCATGTTTTTAAGGTTGTGGGTACGCGCTCCTTTTACCGCAATAAAGCGTTTCGGGTCCGCCTGCTCAATCGGGAAAGGCATTACAGGGTCAATATGGGCAGGTTTAGGCATGAAGGGTAAAAATTGAGGTTTGCAAAATTACGAATAAATAGGGGGAAGAGACCTTATTATACAGTCAGGATATATTCAGGCTTGTATATCCCCAATCCGGCTACCTTTGTTGTTGCCTTTTTTCACGATGCAATAAATAAACCGGTATCATGTCCATTATAAACATACTATATGCCACAGTTGCAAATAAGTGCCCGCGCTGCCATAAAGGACAGGTGTTTGTAAACAATAACCCTTACAATATCAAGAATGGGGTTAAAATGAACGAAAGGTGCCCACACTGCGGTTTAAAATATGAACGGGAAGTGGGTTATTTTTATGGGGCCATGTATATGTCCTATACCTTGCAGGTGGGGGTATTTGTCATCATGTTCGCTCTTAACACCTTATGGTGGCACTTGTCCAACCGGCTGCTCATATCCATTATCCTTATACCTGTCTTTGTATTGTTTCCGGTTACCTTCCGCTGGTCGCGGATACTCTGGATTTCTTTTTTTACGCCTTACGACAAGAGCTTCGCCAAAGAAAGCGAACAATAAATTGCAGGTGGCGGCTGCCCGCTTATGTATGTTTGTTGCAGTGTGAGGCCACTTACTTACCTTGTTGCGCTGCCAGCGCCCTTAATCCGTTCTGCGCTTCTGTATAGTCAGGTTTAAGCTGTACGGCTGTGGTCCAGGCCATGCGCGCCGAATCGAATTGTTTAATGGTATAAAATGCGCCGCCGAGGTTATACCACAGTTCGGGGTTCTTTGAGTCTTCGGTAATGGCGAGTTTCATATTTGCAATCGCATCGAGGGGTTTTCCTTCGCCTCCCAGCATTTTGGCTTTTTCGAGGTACGACCTGGCAAGCATGGGCATAAAGCGCAGCACGCTCGGGTGGTTGGGGTATAGCCGGTATTGGATAATATCCCAGTACCGTTTGGCAGAATCAAGCTGCCCCAGATGAAAGTAAGTAAGCCCAAGGTTTATGTAGGGATCGGGAAATGTAGGGTCCACTGCTATGGCCTTATACAGGCACACAAGTGATGAGTCGAGCAGGCCCTTGGCGCGTTTTGCGTTTGCCGGAACCACTGCCATGTTTATCATGCAGGCTGCGGCATTGCTGTTCACAAAAGCGCTGTTGGGGGCATTTTTAATATCGGTAAGGAACAGGGTGTCGTTGTTCTTCCAGTCGGTGTTACGCATAATTACTTCGGCCCCGCATAACAGGGTAAGAACCGAAGCCAGAGATATGATTACAACTTTTTTCACCTTCATCTCCATCTTCCTGATAAAATGAAAAATATAATAGGCAAGGATAACCACGAACCCCAGAGAGGAATGATACGCGAAGCGCTCGCCGAGCATGGCTCCCACGTTAATGGGGAAGTTGGAGACAAGGAACAGGTTGAAGAGGTAAAAGAAAACCGGAAAGGCTAATATGCTTTTTTTGCGCCAGGCGTTTATACCGTATATGACTATGGCGATATAGGCAAATATAGACAGCCATACGGACACATCGGTAAAATTGTGATAGGGTATTTGGGCATAAGAATAGTCGCTGCACAAAGGATACGGGAACAACAGGAGAACAATATACTTGCCGAGCGAATACCATTCGGTGGCAACTTTTTGTGCATGTGTGGCAAAATAATACGGGTCAACCCTAAGCTGGTTATTAATAAGAACAACATTTTTAGGAGGCGGGTGCGGAATGCCTACCGCCGAAAACCGTATGATGAGGTAAAGCAGCACCACGGCCATGTAAGGCAGGGTATGGCTTATGGTTTTGCCTTTAGCCGATCCGGGGTAAAGGTAAAAGAGCATGGGCAGCAGGGCCATCAGGGTAATGCCATACTCCTTGCTCAACAGGGCAAGGAAGTATAGGAGAAGCGACCCATACAGGTCCTTCTTTTTCTTCTCCTCCACATATTTCAGTCCGAAAATGAAAGTGCCCAAAATGAAGAGCAACGATAATAATTCATCCGAGCTTTTGATGTTCGCCACTACTTCCGTGTGAATGGGATGGATGGCAAAAAGCAGCGTGGCAATAAAGGCAATATCGTCGCCCGAGGGCAGGTATTTGAGCAGATAGTTCCTCAAGAAATAATACATCGCAAATATAGTGGCTAAAAAAAGTATAAGATTTACCGCATGCTGCAGGGCAGGAGAGTCGCCGAAGAAGCTATGCTCTATGGCGAACAGCACTATGGAAAGAGGCCTGTATCTGCCGCCCGACAGCTGCTGGCTTGCACCCATTTGCTGCAAATAGCTCCCAAATGCGTCATTGGTGAGGATGTCCTTTATTCCTGATATGCCCTTTTGCACATAGAGGTTGGTGGTGATTACCCCGCCGTCGTCAAGGGCATATTGGTTCTGCAGCGTGTTTACGTACAATAAAAACCCAATAAGCAGTAGTATGGTATATTTTACCTGCGGGGTAAAGCTGAATACTCCCGGCTGGGTAAGACCTATGGGGTTTGCAATAACCGCGCGCCGTACATTTGCCCTCGGGGGCGAAGGCCGCTCTGCTTTATACTTTTTCTTTGCCAAGTCTCTCTTTTTTGGGAAATTAAAGGTAAGTAAAAATGCTTACTGCGGTTTTTGTTTTTTAATTGACGATGCCATCTTGCAGATAAAAGCCGGGCTCATTACCCAAATTAAGAAGGGAAATCATTGCACACTTTTGCACACTGAACGCATATTTTAATTGGTAGTTGGTATTTAGTATTTGGTAATGAGCATTCTGGTTTGTAATTATTTTCTTCATTTCAGATAAGTTTATTGCACACTTTTGCACAGTGAACGCATATTTT
>JABEUT010000078.1 GCA_013044305.1 Bacteroidia bacterium | reverse complement strand
TGGCGGGGCTACTAATGTTATACCCCTTCGGGGTTTTAAAACTTCATTGTGTTTGCTTTCCGGCATTATTTAATCCGGTTTTTATTCTTACAGGCATACCCGGTCTCCTTTTTAAAGCCCTTCTCCCACAAGTCGTCCTAAAATACCTATATTTAACGTTTTCAAAAAAAACTAGTATGTACGAATATTTTGAAGGGGAACTTGTGGAAAAGAACCCCGCCTACGTGGTGCTGGATTGCGGCGGCATTGGCTTTCTGCTTAATATATCTATTAATACTTACGATAAGCTGCCTGCCTCGGGCAAGTGCAAACTTTATGCGCATCTGGCCATACGCGAAGACGCCCATATCATTTATGGCTTTGCCGAACAGCAGGAACGCAGTGTGTTCCGCGACCTGATAAGCGTATCGGGGGTGGGTGCGGCTACGGCAAGGGTTATGCTCTCCGCCCTGTCGCCGGCCGAACTAAGGCAGGCAATAGTTACTTCCGATGTACGAAAGCTTACCTCCATAAAGGGAATCGGCGAAAAATCGGCGCAGCGCATCATTGTTGATCTGGGAAGCAAATTAGGCAAAGAGCCTTTCGGCGCCGCAGCCTCTTCATTCGGCACGGTACACAATAAACTGAAACAGGAATCGTTAAATGCTCTTGAAACACTCGGTTATGCCCGAAATATAGCCGAAAAAGCCATTGAAAAAGCGCTGAAGGAGTCGGACGGAAGCCTTACTGTGGAAGAACTGGTAAAGAAAGTATTGAAGAATTTTTGAAAAAACAGCTACGTTATATGCAGAATATGCTACTTTTGGAAACTTTGCTTAAAGAAAAATATACAATTTAATGGGAATTTAACAAAACAACATAAAGGAGATAAGGTCATTAAAAGGCCCCTTTGCCCACGCCCTTCCGCAGGCTTCCCATTTGCTGATAAACGTTTCCTTATTATTAAAATCCATAACCCCACCCCTACCCTGATGCAGCATTAATACTCTTTTGTTTAAAAGGAGATTTGATTTCTTACAAGAAATATGCTGTGCTTGCTGCAGTGCAGGCTATTGTACTGCTTTGTCCATTGTTCGCCGGTGGTAAGGGACGTTTATTGCCCCTGAAAGGCGCTGAAGGACTAAGGATTGTCGTGCAATCGGATACGCCCCCGCCGGGCCTGCCCTACCCCTGGGACGACGAGTCATACGGCGTGCCGTTTTACAACCCCAACGGCGGTTTGCTGCTGTCGCAGCCCTCCAACATAAAAACGGATGTGCAATACAACACCGAAACGGGCAAGTATGATATCTACCAGAAAATGGGTAACCTGGATTACCGACCTCCCATGGACATGGATTCCGACCAGTATGAGGACTACCTGTTCTCACAGTCCGAAAAAAAATATTTCCAGCAGAAGAGCCAGGCGGCAGACCAGACCAAAAGGCAGGAAAAGGGGCTCATACCCCCCATACATATAGGCGGAAAAGCTTTCCAGATGATATTCGGAAGCAATACGGTGAACATACGCCCGCAAGGCTCGGCAGAACTTATTTTCGGGTTCAACAATTCTAAAATTTTAAACCCTGCCCTGCCGGTGCTTCAAAGAAGCCTTACCACATTCAACTTCGACGAGAACATACAGCTGAATGTTACGGGCGAAATAGGCGACAAGCTCAAACTGTCAACCAATTATAACACCAAGGCCACCTTTGATTTTCAGAACCAGATGAAGCTGGGATACACCGGGCATGAAGACGACATTATTAAAAGCATACAGGCCGGCAACATCACCTTCCCCCTGCCCGGAACATTAATTACCGGAAGCCAGAGCCTGTTCGGGGTGGAAACAAAACTGCAGTTCGGCCGGCTTACAGGTACGCTGGTCTATTCGCAGGAAAAAGGCGAGAAAAAAACGATAACCGTGCAGAACGGTTCGCAAACCACCAACTTCAATATAAAGATGGACCAGTACCAGGCCAACCAGCACTTCTTCCTGTCGAAGTTCTTCTATGACCTTTACGATCAGGCGCTGGCCAACCTGCCCATCATCAACACAAGCGTAAACATTACAAGGATAGAGGTATGGGTAACCAACACCACCACCCAAACCCAGAACACACGCAACATAATTGCCTACTCTGACCTTGGTGAAAGTCCAGCCAACCTTACGCTGCCCAAGCGCGGCGTAGTATGGTCGAGCAGCGGCTACCCTAAAAACCCAAGACCGCCCTACGACCCGCCCAACGATACGGTAAACTCCCTTGACCCTGCCATGCAGGTTAGGCGAAACCCAAATGTGGTAGGGCTTACCACGGCACTGGGTACTTTGGAAGGAGAAGGGTTTCAGCAGGTTACAGATTTCGAAAAAGTGGATCTGGCGCGTATGCTGTCGCCTTCGGAATATACCCTTAATCCTAAGCTGGGTTTCATCTCGCTTCGCCAGCCGCTCAACTACGACCAGGTTCTTGCCGTGGCATACCAGTACACATATAACGGACAGGTTTATCAGGTAGGCCAGTTTTCAACCGATGGTGTTCCCACTGCCAACGAGCTTATGGTGAAGATGCTGAAAAGTACGAACGTTAGCCCGGAGGTGCCGCTATGGAAACTGATGATGAAGAACATATATGCACTCGGTTCGTTCCAGATAAATGCGACAAATTTTATGCTGAATATATGGTATAACAACCCTGCAACAGGAGTGGACATACCCTACCTGCCAACCGGCAAATTCAATAATACCCAGCTGTTGCAGGTTTGTGGGCTGGATCAGCTGGACCAGAACGGAGACCGCGTATCGGACGGCTTGTTCGATTTCCTTCCGGGAGTAACCATCGACCCTGCCGACGGCTGGATTATGTTTCCTACCGTTGAGCCCTTCGGGCAGGATATGTACAATAAACTTGTGGCGGCCGGGTATCCCACATCAGGAGCGGGATCGGCGGGTAGTTTTATATTTCAGTCTCTGTACGACTCCATACTTGTGGTGGCGCAGCAGCAGCCCAATTACGACAGGTACTGGCTGCGGGGCAGTTTTCAGTCCTCGTCAAGCTCCGATATATCGCTCGGGGCCATGAATATACCGCCGGGATCGGTGCTGGTTACCGCCGGCGGAATTACCCTTACCGAAAATGTGGATTATACCGTGGATTATACCCTGGGACGGGTGAAGATACTCAACCAGGGCCTTTTGAGTTCGGGCACGCCCATACAAATATCGCTCGAAAACAACGCGCTCTTCAGCATAGAAAGCAAGACCTATGCCGGCGCACACTTTGACTATATGGTAAACAAGGATTTTACCCTCGGTGCCACCGCCATAAACTATACGGAGCACCCGCTTACCCAGATTGTTATGATTGGTCAGGAACCGGTATCCAATACCATGCTTGGACTGAATGAAGACTTTAAAGCCCAGGCCCCCTGGCTTACAAGAGCCATAGACGCCCTGCCCTTCATTCACACCAAGGCGCCTTCTGAAATTACCGCCAGCACCGAGGTTGCCGCCATGATTCCGGGGCACCCCAAATACATAGGCTCCACCGGAACCGCATATATTGACGACTTTGACGGAAGCGAGAGCTTTATAGACATATCGCAGCCCTACACCTGGTCAATAGCCAGCACACCGCAGGGGCAGCCTTCGGCATTCCCCGAAGGGCAACTGAACGATACCCTGCCGATAGGATACAACAGGGCCAAGGTAAGCTGGTTTGTGGTCGATCCTCTCTTCCAGCAGGTAGAAGGCGGCGTAACCCCTGCCAACATTACGGTAGACAGTATGAGCAACAACTTTTACCGCATGGTGCTCCAGACCGAAGTCTTTCCGCAGGAACAGTCGCCGACCGGAACCCCCATCAACCTGCCTGTGCTCAATCTGGAATATTATCCGTCTCAAAAAGGACCTTATAACTATGACGTAGGCCCCTCGCAATGGAGTAAGGGTATTGACGTAAACGGCAACCTCGTGGACCCGCAGTCGAGATGGGGCGGTATCATGCGCGCCATACAGCAAACCGACTTCGAATCGGCCAATATCGGCTACATAGAATTCTGGATGATGGACCCGTATAACAGCGATAACTCCAACCCCAACACCAGCGGCACCCTTTACTTCGATCTAGGTGATGTGTCGGAAGACGTAATGAAGGACGGGGTGAAACAATTTGAAAACGGACTGCCAACCGATGCCGCCGATTACGTAAACCCGGCAAATGTGAACAACCCATATACCACCTCGGTATGGGGCAGGGCGCCGGTAAACCCTAACCTGGTGAATGCCTTTGCCAACACGGATGCGAGCAGGCCCTTTCAGGATGCAGGACTCGACGGGCTGGTGGACAGTTCGGAGCAAACCTATTTTGCCAGATACCTGAATGCCATAAAAACCAAATTCGGAGCCAATTCTGCAGCATACCAGAAAGCCCTCGCCGACCCATCGGGCGACGATTACCACTACTACCGCGGCGACGATTACGATGCAGCCAACTATGGCATTCAAACCCGCTATTCCATGTACTGCGGGCTGGAAGGCAACTCGGCAACCCAGACACAGTACGGCAACCTGAACCCGAAAGGAGGCAATTACCCTACCACTGAATCGACCCTGCCCAATACCGAGGACATAAACCAGAACAACACACTCGATCAGGACGAGGCGTATTACGAATATCAGGTTCAGATGACCAAGCAACAGGTTAACCCGAACAATGTGGGCAACAACTACATTACCGATGCTTTTCAGGGATCGGTTCAAACGCCAAACGGGCAAACCAAGCAGGTGTGGTGGTACCAGTTCAAAATACCTATAGCCTCCTTTATCCGCAAGATAGGCCCCATTTCCGACTTTCACTCCATACGCTTCATACGTATGTATTTTAAGGGCGCCGACAAACCCATACGGCTAAGGTTTGCACAACTTGAATTTGTTCAGGACGACTGGCGCCAGTACACCGGATCGCTGCTGGAACCGGGCGATTATATACCCAACGACATGCAAACCCAATTTGATATGTATGGGGTGAACCTTGAAGAGAACGGAGCCACCGCGCCCGTTAACTATGTGATACCGCCGGGCATACAACGTCAGCTTAACCTGCAGTCGGCCAATCTGGTTCAGGAAAACGAAGGTTCCCTCGCCATTAACGTATGCAACCTGCAGAGCGGCGATGCACGGGGCGTTTACAAAAGCGCACAGCTTGACCTGCGTGCATATACTACCCTTAGTATGTTCGTTCACTGCCAGTCGGGCGACCCTTCGCATCCTTTGAGTAACGGTTCGATGCAGGCCTTTTTAAGGCTCGGCAGCGACTTTACACAGAACTATTACGAGTATGCAGTGCCTTGCCAGGTTACACTTCCCGGCAGTTATAACACCAATAACCCGGTTGACCAGGCCACGGTATGGCCCGATGCCAACACCATGAACATAGCCATGACCACACTGGAGAACGCCAAGCTGGCGCGCAACGCCGCCTTGCTCGCCAACCCCAATCTTACGGTGAACCTGCCTTTTTCGGTGCAGGACGGGGCGAACATTGTTACCGTTATTGGCAACCCTACCATAAGCAACGTGCAGGAGATGATGCTCGGCGTGCGAAATCCCAAACGCACCGCCAGCAACGAAAATTCCAACGACGGCAAGCCCAAGTGTGCGCAGGTATGGTTCGACGAACTGCGGCTTACGGGTTTCAGTGAAAAAGGAGGTGTGGCGGCCGTATCGCGGGTTACGGCCAAGCTCGCCGACCTGGGAACGCTCTCCCTGTCGGGCAATATAAAAACACCCGGCTTCGGACAGTTGGAAACCACGGTAGGCGATCTGTCGCGGGAAACTGACCTCGAATTCGATATGGCTTCAAACCTGCAGATGGATAAATTCTTTCCTAAAAACTGGGGATTGAGCATACCCATGTATGTGGGCTATTCCGACCAGATAGGCATACCGGAATATGACCCGCTAAACCCCGATATATTAATGAGCACGGAACTGGCAAGCATGAACAAAACACAACAGGCCGACCTGAAAGCCCAAACCCTTACCGTAACACGCCGCAACAGCGTTAACTTTACCAACGTGCATAAGAACAAGGGCAAAAACTCCAAGAAAAACCACATCTGGGATGTTGAAAACTTCTCCGGCACGTTTGCCTACAGCGAACAAAACCATTCGGACGTTAATACGGCATTCAACATTGATAAAAACTACCATGTGGCGCTTACGTACAATTACTCCTTCAGGCCCAAACCCGTACAGCCCCTCATCAACTCCCCGTTTTTCAAAAAACGGAAATACCTGGCACTGATCGGCGACTTTAACTTTTATCCCCTGCCCGACATGTTCAGCTTCAACGAGAATGTGGACAGGGATTACAATGCCTTTCAGCTGCGCTTTGCCCTTCCTTCGGGCGAGGAACTGCCTATGCCTACACCGGCAAGTAAAACATTTAATCTGGTGCGCACCTGGGCGCTGCCTTTCCCGCTCACCAAGTCGCTGAAGCTGGAATACGGCGCCACCGACGATGCACGGGTAATGGAACCGGAAGGCGAACCCATTACCAACAGCGCCCAGCGCGACAGCGTGGTGCGGGGCTTTTTTAATCACCAGGTAAACACCGATTTCAAGCAGACCATAAAGGCAACCTACGAGGTGCCTTTGAACAAAATACCGGCACTTAATTTTATAAACCTTTCGGCGCACTACGAAGGGTCGTACGAGTGGGTGCACGCACCGTTTGCCGCCGACAGCCTTGGGGCTACCATACAGAACTCCAATACCAAGAGCATAAACGGGCAGATGAATATGCTCATGTTCTACAATAAGATACCCCTGTTTAAAAAACTGCTAAGCGAAACCGCCCCGCGCCCCGGCATGAACCGTTCGCCAAGTATGATGAGGAACAGGATGCCGGGCATGGGCAGGAACCTGAATCCTAAAGCGCGCGACAGCCTGCGGAAGATTGAAGTACAGGACAGCATAAAGGCGGCGCGCCAGAATGACAGCGTGGCCAGATCGAAATCGTTTGCGTATTATGCCGGAAGAACCTTTGGGCATCTGCTTACAATGGTAAAGAACATTTCATTCAACTACACCAACACCAGCGGAACGGTGCTGCCGGGTTATAACGATTCCACACGCTTTTTTGGTATGGACGACCGTAACGGCTGGGCTCCGGGGGTGCCCTTTGTGTTTGGCGTGCAAAACGGCAACCAGCTGCTGAACAGCGCCGCCCAGAACAACTGGCTTGTGAACACCAGCGCCTTTTTTATGCCTTACAGCACAACAAACTCGCAGTCATTAATGCTTCATGCCTCTCTGGAGCCCATACCCGACCTGAAAATGGATTTGACCGCTAACCGAACCGTAACGGCAAGTTTCAGCGAGTATGTGCATGATTCGGCAAACCGCTTTGTATATTATACGCCCACCGAGGCGGGCAACTTCAGCATGTCCTATTTTTGCATGCGTACGGCGTTTTCAGGACTTTTTAACGGGAGCCTTTCTTCGACGGCGTTCACTAATTATTTGAATGACCGCTCGGTAATATCGCGAAGGGTGGCCGTTCAGAACCCTTATTCGGCCGGCTACAGCCCTGTTACGGGTTACTACGACGGCTACAGCGGCATGTCGCAGAATGTGGTTATACCCGCATTTCTGGCAGCCTATTCCGGTCAAAGCCCCAACACCATTTCCACCAGCCCGTTTCCTCAAATTCCTTTACCTAATTACAGCCTTAATTATACGGGGCTTCTAAAAATAAAATGGGTAAAAGAACATTTCCAGAGCGTAACCGTAAGCAATGCCTATACTTCATCGTACAGCGTGGGCGGCTACAACTATAACATGCTTTACGACATTGGATCGCCTTTTGCGATAATAAGGGATGTGAACGGCGACTTTCTGCCCCGCGACCAGATACCCACCGTAGCCCTTACCAGCCAGTTCAGCCCATTGCTTAAAATTTCGGGCACCTTTAAAACAGGCATCATGAGCGACCTCTCCATATCCACATCCAAGCAGGCTGCCCTGAACATGAGCGACCTTTCAATTGATGAAGTGAACAGCGCCCAATACATACTGGGGCTGGGTTATAAGATTAAGAATTTGATGCTGCCCTTTAAAATAGGAGGGAAAGCCATCAAGAACGATTTGACCATTAAGGCCGATCTGTCCTATATAATGAACGCCACCATTATACGAAGCACACTGCAGCAAACCAGTCAGATAACAGGCGGGCAATCCATCCTGTCGATAAAACCGCAGGTGGAATATACCATAACCAAAAGGATATCGGCAAGGATATTCTTCGACAAGATTATCAACAATCCCTATATTTCATCGTCATATCCGACTTCCACCATGGACGGCGGGCTTGCCATCCGGTTCACCCTGTCCTGAAGGCTGCCCTTACCTGCTCCCGCATCATCCGTAATGGTATAAAGGTGATAAGAATCATATCATTATTACACCCTGAAAATGAGATATTTATAGACGAACACCGGATTTCGGCGACCAAACCATGATAAAAAACGACCAATTGACGAAAAAAAAGCAGACCTTTGCTGCCCGTAAAAAATTACTTGTTATGCATGCCGTAATTTCAGCATTAAACAGATTTAACTCTTTTTAACTTAAAAATAATTTAAAAACAAACCTCAATTAACTTTTACCTGCCAACTTTGTAACCGTAAAAAAATCAATTTAACTCTCCAATCCCATGAAACAGTCAAGTAACGGCGCCCTGAATGAAAACCTTCAGTCGGCTGCCGAAAAAACCACCGAAATGGCAAAGCTTTTTGCCGAAAAGAGCGCTCAACAATTTGAGGCAAGCCTGAATGCGGGTAAAGCCATTTTTGATTCAATTTCACAACAATATCTGAACGGCCACGACAAAACCTCGCATCCTTCAGGATTTATTAAAGAAGGCATGGAGCACACCCTTCAGGCAACCAACAAGTGGTTCAAGGATGCAGGCAAATCTATGTCGGAACTATACGAAAAGCAGGTTCACTTTTTGCTCAACACCTACTCCGAATTTATGGAAAGCGCCAATGAACTGATGCACCATGGCAAGGATTCAAAATTCGGCGCCGGCTCATTTCACAACTCGGTAGATATCTTCGTAAAAAATATGGAAGAATCGTCTGCCATCACCAAAAAGATGTTCGCCAGTATCATTGACCGTATCGGCGGTGATTCCGATAAGGGATTTATAAAGGACATTAGCGAGCTGATGCAGGCTACATACGCAAAACAAACCGAACAGCTTATTAAATTAAACAAGAATCTGCTTGTTGCCGAAAACCTTAAACAAACTATAAACCTGAACAAAGAGGTATCGGAAAAACTGCAAAACGATTTGGAAAAAAACTTTGAGGCTTCCAAAAAGATCATCAAATCAATCTTCGAGAATTATACAAAAGATGCCAACTTCTCGACTCAAACAGGCAAAAAGATGCTTGATGAAATTTTTGCCGAACTGGATATTGTTACAAACAACAATATAAAATTCTGGACCAACTGGTTCGATGAGGTTTACCGTGAAGCCCGCCAAGGCGGCAATACCGGCGCTTCAAAAAATCAGGCTGAACGCGGAAAAGCCAAAAAGAACGGATAAGCTGTTACAGGATAATCTTAAATAATTAAAGCCACCATGAAAACGCAAATAAGCAAGCAGGCGGAAACCCTGAAAAAGAGGATAGACACGGTTTCGAAAAACTCAAGAGAGAACATTAAAACCGTGATTGAATCGAATTCGAAACAATTTGATTCGGCTCTTGAAGCGAACAGGAAAACATTCGATTCCATAAGCAAAATGCTCTATGAAAAAGAACTGGATCCCTCTATTATCAACTCAATAAAGAATTCACTCGGCAAAGGCACCAAGCTGTCGGAAGATGCCATTGACTCCATCATTGACTCACACACCAGGCGCCTGGATCTCTCCATTGATTTTACCACAAAATTCATTGAGATACTGAACAATGAAGACTTGAGCAGCAATGAAGGGCTGAACAAACTGGTGGAGCTGGTAAGGGACAACTTTAACC